>CAZLII010000145.1:0-8974 GCA_964559065.1 uncultured Nitrospirales bacterium
ATGACCGGGCGCAGGCGCTCATGCTGCCGCGCGGCAAGTGCGTCCGCCGCTTCGGTCAGGATGTCCTCGGCCGCCGGGGGACCCCCCCCTGCCGCGATGCGCGCGCGCCCGGCGTCGAGTGCGCGGCGCAATGCCGCCATGACGCGCGCGCGCGGGTGTCGCGCCAGGAGCGCTGCCGCCTGTGGCGCATCAAGCAGTGCGGTCATGGAGGGCAGTTGTCTCCGGGAATCCGCATTCCCCGGTTCTGCACCGGCCTTGTCACACATGAGCCGCCTCGATTCTTATCAGGAATGGCGGAGGTGAATGGGAGTCGAACCCACCCGTCGCCGTGAAGCGGCACAACGGTTTTGAAGACCGCGGGAGCCACCGGGCCCCAGTCACCTCCACAAAACGCTTTCAACCTTGCGCTCTACCACAAAATTCTATGTGGGAGCATAAAAAGATCGCCCGCCGCATTGCAAGCGACATCAACAGGTACACCTGGGCAGGGTCGGACAATGCTGCTGTTCGATTCGCTGTTCAGGCCGGCAATCAGTCCCCAAATCAGTTTGGTCCGATGCTCCGGATGCTTGCGACCAGGTACTGCACGCCTTCGTCGGTAAGCCGGGGATGGATGGGCAGGGTAACGAGGCGCTCGGCGAGGGCGTCTGCGACGGGGAATTGTCCTTTACGAAAGCCGCGCTTCTGGAAAGCCGTGCTCCAGTGCAGTGGGATGTAGTGCGTGCCGATTTTGACGCCCATGTCGCGCATGGCGAGGATGAAATCATCCTTGTCCATGCCGAAGCGGTCGGCGTGTATTTCGATGGGATAGAGATGAAACACATGCCGGCCCTCGGGGCGCACCGCTGGCAAGGTCAGCCCCGGCACGTCGCGCAGTCCCTCGGTGATTTTCGTGGCGATTTCGATGCGCCGCCGGTTGAGCGCGTCGAGTTTGCGCAATTGTACGACGCCGACGGCCGCCTGCACGTCGGTCATGCGGAAGTTGTAGCCAGTGTCGTCGAAATCCTGCCACCAGAAACGCTTGCCCATCGGAAAACGGGTCTCGTCGAGCAAACAGTACTTGGTGCTCTTTCCATGGACCCGCGTGCAATGGGACCGGTACAGGGCGACCCGCTCGAAGAAATCGGGATCGGCGGTCGTCACCATGCCGCCTTCGCCGAGGGTGGAAATATTTTTCTGTTCATGGAAACTGAAGCAACCCGCCGCACCCAGTGCCCCCGCCATCCGGCCACGATACTGCGCGCCCAGCGCATGGCATGCGTCCTCGATCACCGCGAAGCCGTGTTTGCGCGACAGCGCCAGAATGGCGTCCATGTCGCAGCATTGCCCATAGAGATGCACCGGGATCACGGCTTTGACATCGGGCGTCAGTTTCGCCGCCAGTTGCGCCGGGTCCAAGGTGTAGTACTGCGGCTCGACATCCACGAAATCCACCGTCGCGCCCAGGGTCGCGCCTGCCGCCGCCGTGGCGATCCACGTTAACGGCGTGGTCAGCACCCGGTCGCCCGGCCCCACCCCCGCCGCAATCAGCGACAGAAACAGCGCCGCCGTGCCGTTCGACACTGCCCGCGCGTGCGCCACGCCGCAATATGCGGCGAAATCCCGCTCAAATTGCAGGCACGCCTCGCCGGAGGTCGGCGCGCTCTGCGCCAGCACCGCCAGCATCGCCTCCGCCTCCTCCCTGCCGTATTCCGACCCGAACTTGCTCTCCAGTTCATGCACAACATTTGATACTTGCATCTTGTCTCCGATTGATTACCCACGTCATTATGATCGGTACGGCGGTCCTGGGCATGGCACTCCATTATATCTTCTTAATTATATGGAATGCGTGATTTGGACAGCAATAAACAGCCATACCAGACATAAAAGCGCCGCGCCGGTATCTGCAGCGCCTTGCGCTTTCTCCCTGCCGCTGCATGACTCTGGGCAAGAATGGATATCTTGATGCGTAGAAGCGGCGTCGAGATTCAGGGCAAGTTTTTCGTTCACCGGAAGTCGTCAAGGCATAATGCGGGATTTTTCGCCCACGCGACTTGGGCGCGGTAATTGCGGTCGGCGGTTGGCGTGTCGGCGCGGACTTCGCCATAGGTCCCGATGAATTCGAAACCGAGCGCGTGCGCGGCGGGAAAGACGCGCGCTATGTCAGGCACGTAATCCTTGTCCTGGGTCATCGTGGAAATGTTGAACCAGTGCAGGTAGCCGTATTGCCGGTGCGCGGGCGCACCGAAAAAGCCGTCCGAAAACGCCTTCTCGCGCACCATCCGCGTCAAGGTATATTGCCAGACGGTTCCGGGGTGCATCGCCTCGGCATAGGGAACATCGGGAAATCCCCGAATCTGGTGATAGCCCCGGTACAGCGCATTGATGAAAGTCCCGTCGGGCTTGAGCCCATGGGCGTGGTCCATGAGTTCGCGGGTGGCCACGACAATATCGAGGATATTCTCATCCGTATCAAAGCCAAGCGCGGCGCGCGCGGCCTTGGCCGATTCAGAGGGATTGACAATGAAGTCGCCCATCTCGTAATCAATACCGGCAATCTCGAAATTTTCCAGCATCCACTCCAGTCCCTCGCGCCACCATTGCCGGTTCGCGGCCAAAGACGGATCGAGCACCCCGCGCACCTCGCGTCCCCCGCCCTCTTCACGCGCCACGCTCGCACGGTCCGGATGCCTGCGGAGATAAGTGTCGAGATTGAAGGGGTGATCGCCGTGGTAGTAATAGCCCCCGTAAGCGCACAGGCCGACGCCCGGGACAATCGCGACGCCCCGGTCGCGGGCATAGTGGCAGAGGTCGCGCGCGGCGGCCACGCCGCCATGCGCATCACGCAGGAACCCCCAGATGATGACGCCCCAGACCCCGTTGGCGGCGCAGTAATCCACCAGCCGCCGAAAGCCGACCTGATACGATTCCGCCCCCTTCAGGTAAGGGAAATGCTGTTCCGCAGCGGCCATGCGCACCGCGACACGATCCGGCTCGTCGTCCCACGTCATGCGCGCATCCCAGCACCATAACAGAACCTTCATCGGCGCCGCCCCTAATCTCGGCGCCACCGGGCTGTCATCGCCGCCCCCGGCGGCCCAAGCGCCAGCGGCCCCCAGCGCGGCAAGAAAAGTTCGTCGCTGCATAAGTCCCTCCATTCCAAAAGCATATATGCATCTTCCAATAAATGCGAATCGTGATTTCGTTCGAAACTTGAGCGCATCGGAGTTTTCGGGTAACATCTAATTGAATCTCGCAAGCGCTGCGGGCAGATCTTCAAGTATAACCGGCAAAACCCCTTATGCGGCAATCCACATTGAACCGTTTTAATAGCAAGGAAGGCGCGGCGAAATACGCAGCGAAATTTGAATCGCGCCTGACCGAACGGATGCGCAATCACTCCGAACAGGCGCTTATAGAATCCATCGTTTCGCGCCTTTCTCTCGAGAGTATCACATCCAGTCTGGCGCTGGATATGCCTTGTGGGATAGGCCGTTTCTGTCCTGTGCTGCAAGAACATTCAGAACACGTCCTTCAGGCGGACTGGAGCATGAGCATGCTGCAAACCGCACGGGCAGGGCATGTTTCCACGGCGCTTGGATATGTTCGGCTTTTGGCGACAGAATTGCCCTTTGCCGATAAGCAGTTCGATCTCATTCTTTCCGTGCGGCTGTGCCATCATATACCTACTTCGGAGGAACGGCACAAATATATCACTGAACTTTTTCGTGTTTCTCGCAAATGGGTGGTTATATCCTATCTGGACACGTTCTCGCCTCACAATATCTATCGTTCGACATCCCGTTGGCTTTCAGGCAAAGCCGCTAAGTGCCACATATCGCAAGATGAAGTAACCGAGATAGCAATTCAGGAGGGGTATGTCCCGGTTTATTCGACTTTGCTTTCAAGCCTTTTTTCAGGCCAACGATACAGTGTGATGATGCGTCTTCCCGAGGCTGCCACAGAACCAGATGCGCACACGCCCTCCGCTAATGCTATCCAAATAGGAAATAATCGAAAAGATTCCTCTGCAGAAAGCCCTGCCCCACCGAAACTGCGAACAGGACACAGAAAAGAATCGTTTTGTAAAATATCGCAGTGGTGCATTTTTGTTATTGCGATGGCGCTTGTTTTTTGTTTGTTCACCAGCGTTGGTGTTGTCGAGCAAGATATAATCGTTTTACCCTTGGGGTCCGGGCTATTCCTCACAGGAGTACTTCTGCGCTACTGGGCACGGATCCATCTCTTAAGCAGGCTGCAAAAGGGCGCGGTTTTTATACAGACAGGCCCCTACGCCTGGGTTCGCAATCCATTATACCTTGGAAATATTGCTATCATCGGAGGTTTGGCCATATTGACCGAGGCGGTATTCTTCGCGCCTATTGTCATCGCGATTGCTTTTGCAATGTACGCGCTTGTTGTACGGAATGAAGAAAAGAGCCTCATGCGCAGTTGTGGCGCATACTATCGCGATTATTGTCTGGCAGTGCCGCGCTGGATTCCGCGACTCCCCATATCGAAAAAATCAATGGACGGAGATCTTTGTTATTTTCTCGCACTTCGTGGCGAGAAAAAGTTTTTTCTTTTTCTTCTTCCGATTATACTTGAACAACTCTTAGAATCATTCTAATATAATTTCTCGATAAACTATGGGACTCATCGTCGAGCGAATAGCAATGGCCCGTTCGGGCAATAATCCGTGGGTTATTTCCAAACTGCCCTCTGGATGGGCCGTGATGGGAGATGTTCAATTTCTTCAGGGATACTGCCTGCTTCTCGCTGATCCGGTCGTTCCGAGTTTGAATGACCTTGCTCCCATGCAACGCATCCAGTTGCTCCAAGACATGGCGCGCATCGGGAACGCACTTCTCAACAGAACAGGCGCGTATCGCATCAACTATGAGATTTTGGGAAACTCCGATCCTGAACTCCTCGCACATATCTTTCCCCGGTACATGAGTGAGCCTGAAGAACGCCGCAGAATGCCTGCGGAGATAACCGGCACCGATGGCGACGGCCGCCTGGCGTTTTATGTGTCCGAAAACGTGGTGACCGGGGGCAACCAGGCCTCGACCAGCCTGGACAACACGGTTATCCTGGACACCACCCCGCCCGGCCCCGGCCGCTACCGTCTTGAAGCCGAATTGAAAATTCTGGGCGAGTGGACGCCCTGGGTCTACACCAATCCCATCAGATTGGAATCGCTGCAGCATAGTATAGAACAAAAGAAAAATGTTGCATGGAAAAACGCGGCATTTTTCAAAAGAGCCCGTTTTCTCCTGCAATCATTCTGACGGACTGAATCCAAGAGCAACCCTCTGTGCCGATGGGTTCATGGGAGAACCGGTAGTCCTGTTTCCGAATAAAATCATCAAGTTCCGAGGCGAGCCTTGTCGCTTTTTCCCTCTGCATACAACAAATGATGGCGCGTGCGCCAGGTTTTTGGGCCTTTTCCATCACAGCGAAGAAGTGTGGCAGACAAAATCCAACACTGGAATCAAGCGCAGCACGCATATCGGGATCGTCAAGGGCTTCAATAAAAACAGAAATATTTCTATCCTGCACATCCCGCTGAACGCGGCATGCGGGGCATGCCCTGTGAATAATCCATTCCTCTTTGCCCTTTCGCGGTATCCGACACGAAGCATGGGATAAAAGCCCGTCAAGATATTCGATGAATGCCTGTACATTGTTCCTGTAGAGAACGGCCGTGGAAAGCGCTTTGCGGGAATTCAGAAGAAAACGGGTATGCCGGTTACAGTAGCCGCGACTCCGCAAAAGGTCCGCTCGCACCTGAGGATCGTTTGCCAACTCGTAAAGCAGGGAATCAAAATATCTCTCCAATGACTTTGTCTCGATATCGCAGAAAGCGCAAGATGCCGCTCCGGCAAGCGTTTCCTTCACGTCAAAATAGGACAAATGTCTTTCAATCCCGCGTTTCATGGCGCTCCTTGATTGAGGATCGCTTCTTTTCAATCGCGATCATGGCCTCAATATGACGCACCTGCAAGTTGTCCCGGCCTTTTTCCATGGCCTGCTTCAGACATGTCGCGGCTTCACTATGACGGTTTTGTTTATGCAAACACCACGCCAGATTTGCCAAAAACGCAGGCTCATAAGGGTTGAGCCAGATGGCTCGACGCAGTTCCGATTCGGCAATGACATAAGCGCCCCGTTCGATGAAATACATGGCCAAGGTGTTGCGGTTGTATCCAAGATAGCGGCTGGGGCGAAAGGCATTCTCACGGTGATAGTTGACGCGTGGCGTGTCTTGTTGCACAGTGTCCTTGTTCTTCTTCATCGGCCTTTATCCATCAATGCCGATCGGTTTCCGGAACGTGTCCGGGCGTTGCCAAATCACTCGACATGTTTTCTTTTATGTGCATGTTGGCCGCAACCATCATTCTTGGGCGCAAAATCAGCGGGGGATACTGCAGTAATGATTTCATTAACAAGTGCAATCAGGCGCTCACTCTTGGGATCGATATAGTTTACGAGGTCCTCAGGCGGCACCCCATATCCGCGAAGATATTTCCCCTTGATTTCAATGAGCGATTCCCAGAGGAGATGGCATTCCGCCCAAATTGAGTTGACGATTTGCTTCCGGGAGACTTGAAGATTCAGCGTGTCACGAATTTCTTTCAGTTCTGCGCGCATGACCGCAATCGCGGATTCGAGCCGCGCCCGCTGCTCCGGGGTCAGCGTATTGTTCTCTATGTAGAATACGGACTGCACATCCCGGCCTTGCGCAAAGCGCTCACACCTGCACAAAAACTCGTCGAGCATCGTCAGCGTGATTGATATGATGCGCCGGTGATTGACTCCAATCTCTATGGATTTCTTTGTGCTCATGTCACCATAAAGCACGCTATGCCTGCACCTCGTTTGTTGGAGACAATTCATTATTCCACGCCGAAGCAAGATGCCTTGCCAAGTTCGGCTTCAATTTCAAGCAGACGGTTATACTTGCAAATTCTTTCGCTGCGGCAAACCGAACCCGTCTTGATTTGTCCGCCGCCCATGGCGACGGCAAAGTCAGCAATGAAAGGATCCTCGGTCTCTCCGGAACGGTGTGATATTACGAACCCCCATCCGGCCCTTCGGCACATCTGGATGGCATTGATGGTCTCCGTCAGGGTGCCAATCTGGTTGAGTTTGATGAGAACGGCATTGGCTGTCTTTTCCGCGATTCCGCGGGCGATGAAGTCCGTGTTTGTTACAAATATGTCGTCGCCAACGATTTGGATGCGCCCGCCCAATGTTGCTGTATGTTCGGCAAAGCCTTCCCAGTCGTTCTCAGCCAATCCGTCTTCAATAGAAACAATCGGATACTTATCAATCCAGTCCTTATACAAAGCGGTCATCTCACTGCTGGTTTTGCGGCCCTGCCCGGACTTCGCAAGATGGTACCCGTTTGCTTCGTAAAAAGAACTTGCGGCGGGATCCAGCGCGATTGCAATATCCTCGCCCGGCCTGTAACCGGCAAGATTGATAGATTCAACAATAAGGCTGCACGCCTCGTCATTGCTCTTCAGATTGGGGGCAAAGCCACCTTCGTCGCCTACGCTGGTTGCGTAGCCCTTCTTGTGGAGAATTCCCTTGAGCGCATGGAAAATCTCTGAGCCATAGCGCAAGGACTCCGCGAAATTGGGCGCGCCAATGGGCATGATCATAAATTCCTGAAAATCTACATTATTGTCGGCATGTTTACCGCCGTTAAGAATATTCATCATCGGGACAGGCAGCCGAAAGGCGCCGGTTCCGCCGAGATAAGCATAAAGTGGCAGCCCAGCCGCCATTGCCGCGGCGCGGGCTACCGCCATCGAAACACCCAAGATGGCATTTGCTCCGAGTTTGGATTTGTTCGGTGTGCCATCAAGTTCGATCATCAGACCGTCAATATCTGCTTGACGGGCGGGGTTCAAGCCTTTGACGGCCGGCGCAATCACATTGTTTACATTGGCTACCGCTTTGCTAACACCTTTGCCGCCATAGCGTTTTCTATCTCCATCCCGCAATTCGACGGCCTCATTTTCTCCGGTGGAGGCGCCAGAGGGAACAGATGCGGAAACCGTAATGCCATTTTCCAGCCGTAGCAGCACGCGCAAAGTCGGATTTCCACGCGAATCCAGGATTTCAATAGCATTCAGTGAAGCGATAGGTGCGGTCATTTTCTTTCTCCCTGTTCTCCGGAAACGGTTGCGTTATCGGGTTTGGAAACTTTGCTCCATCGGGACAAGGCTGTTTTCATCATTTCCAGCGATTGGATGGCTTTTCCCAATCGTGCGACTTCTTCTGCAATATGTTCGGTCTGCTGCTCCCGCTTCACAACCGCGGCCTGTATCGCCCCTTTGGTGCCCGCGATGGTTTCTTCCAGGCATTCATCAAGCCGAGAGGAAAACCGCATGAAGGCGCGATCTATGTTTTGCAGCGTCGCCCAACGCAGATTTTCAACGTTATGCATCACAAGATCTTCAACCATTCTGGACAACCGTTTCATGGCGCGTTGCTGGCGTAATGGCGCGGGCAAAAAGCGGTCCAACCAGTTTTCCGGAAAGGGACTGAATGAGGAGTACCACTTATGGGTGACCCAAAACGGTTGACGCTGAAACGTAAAAGACGTCTCACCGCCAAGAGGATGGTACGGAACCTCAAAAATTTCCGCGGCCGCGCGCCGTATTCGTTCCACAAGATCGTCTATTCGCCTTTGGTACGGCGTCAAAATATCGGACACATGCTTGTCCATCTGTTTGGCCATGGCGCCCAGTTTCTTCTCGAAAAAAACCGGGATCGCGGCGGCCATCACCTCTTGGGCAGCCGTTTCATTGATAGTTCCCTGAAGGAAGACATCAGGCGCCGAACGCAGCGCCTTTTCCAGTGATTCGCGCGCTTCCCGGCGCAGTTGCTTTGATTGCGCTTCTAGAAATTCTTTGCACCGCCTCTGATCGCCGGCCAACAAATCCTGTGCGATCTGGCGTTCGCGATACGCGTG
>CAZLII010000146.1:0-8941 GCA_964559065.1 uncultured Nitrospirales bacterium
TTCGTTGACGCGGAACCCATGCGCGTCACCACCGGCGCCCTCACCACCTCGGCCCGCGCCCTGGGCCGGTTTCACAAGGTCTGCCAGGGACTGCCCGCGCCGCCGCGCGACGTGAACATGTGGCGTTTCAGCGAAGTGCCCCGCACCCCCTTCAAGAAATTCTTCGAGATCGCGCGCCAAGAGGCCGGCGAACAGAAAACCGTGGACCACTGCAACGCCATTGCGCTCTTTCTGCGGGACGCCGCCGCCGCGCTCGACATCAGCAAGCGCAGCGAATTCGAGATCGGCCTCATTCACGGCGACTGGCACGGCGCGAACCTGCTCTTCCGGGGCGAAGAACTCGCCGCCATCGTGGACCTCGAATTCGCGGGACAGGGATGCTACCTCGAAGACATCGCCTACGCCATCTCCAACCTCTGCATCCGCACCACCGTCAGCGAAGAAAAAATGCAGATGCGCACCAACATCATCCTCGACTACTACCAGTTCAGCCGCACCCTCTCCTACGCCGAACTGGTCGCGCTCTACTACGCCGTCGGCGTCAAGCACATCACCACCGTCTCCTACCAAACCCAGCAGGCCGGGAAAGTGGCCGGATACACCCCCGCCGAGTGGCTCTTCCGCCTCGACGTGCAGACCCGTTGGCTCGCCGAACAGGCCCGCAAGTCCCGCTGGGGCGAATGACGCCCCTCAGCCCGCCACCACCAACCGCCGCCCGCAATCGCCCCCAGCCAACCGCGCAGACGTCGCACCAGGAAAAAGGACAGCAAGGACAAAAAGGACGTCAAGGACAAGAATGAAAGCAAGACAAAAAGGATGCCAAAAACCGCAAGGAAAGGGAACGCTTTGCGGCGCTGGCCTCACCTGAACTCCGCGAATTCGTTCGACTCGTCCGACTTGTCCGACACGTCCGACCTGTCCGACCCGTCCGACTCGTCCGACACATCCGACGAAACACCGGCGCGCTGACGCCTCCCGCCCGAAAAAGTGACGCCCCTATGGTTGTTCCAATGCCGGCGCGGCTGATGGCGCCGCCGGCGGCGGCGCGGCGGGCAGGTTGAAACGACCGGGGTCAATACCGGGATTGAGTTTCACATTCGACACCGTGGTCACGGCGGTGATGACCGCTGCGGACTCATACAACTCCACTTTGCGCTGGAGGCCGGTCGCCTTGTCAAAATACAGCACCGCCTTGCGTTCGGCCATGCCGGACTGGGGGACCTTGGGGATCGCCTCCAAAACGAACACGTCGGTGTCGTCCACGCGCGCATCTGGCAGCACGCGCAGCGTAAAGTCCTTCTCCAGCAGGTCCAGCAATGGGCCGCCGCCCGGCGGGCCGATGCCCTTGAACAGGTCCGGCTCCACGCGGGTGCGGTTCCTGTTGTTCATGAACTCGGTGACCAGATCAATGCGTTCGCCATTGCAGATGGTCTCCGAAACCCCGTCCATCGCGTGCGGCGGCGACATCGTCATCACGATACGCTGGCGATACATCTCTTTGCCCTCGTGACGCAGGAACTCCAGCGTGCCGTTGCCCGCAACATCCAGGCGCGTCTCGCCAATCGGCAGCCGCGCCGACACCGTCACATCCGCCCGCAGCGAATCCATCGTCTCCCATGCGGCGCGCAATGCCGCCGCAACAGATTCGGCTGTTTCCGGCGCTTCCGCCCGAACAGGCGGCGCCCACCACGCCGTACAGCCCACCAAGGCCATCGCTCCAACAACCATCGCCCGCCGATTCATGATTATGCTCCGTCCCGCCTCGTCACCGGCGCGCCATATGGGCGCGCCGCATGCCCCACACTCTAGTGCGTCGCACCCATGGAATCAAACCGGGGAACGCCTGTGCCTTGCTGTTGGTTCCAGTCCTATGAGAAATCCGGCTGGATAAGATTCATGCCGAGGAGTTTGTCGAGCATGCCGAGTTTTTCGTAGCGGAACTGCTCGGCGTAGGCCATGCCGCTTTGCTTGCCGGTGTTCGCGCAGTAGTCCCGGATGCCGGACGCGATGACCGCCTGATACCCCGCCCGGTCCAAGTCCTGCAGCGCCGGAAGATCAACACCCAGTGTTTTCGCCTCCTGGACAAGGCCATCCACGGTGAGCGCCATCTGGCAATCATGCGCGAGCAATGCATCGATCTTCTTGTCAATAACCCCGCTGATGTCCACAAATAATTCCGCGTTGTGCGGGACTTTCGCGAACCAGTATGCCTCGGTCACCATGTGCGGGGGATGGGGATGTTCCGGATGAAACATGGGATTGCCGCTGAAGGCGGCGGCGTCCAGCGCCGCCATGGCGCAGCGCCGGTGATCGGGATGGTCTTCATATGGCGCGAACGGGTCCCAACTCATGATGATGTCCGCCTTCACCTCGCGGATCATCGCCATGATCTTTTCGCGCAGCACATTGGGGTGGGTCTCGTTCAGGCAACCATCGGGATAGCCACCGAAACGCACTTCCCTGATGCCGAGGATATTGCCTGCCGCCACCGCTTCGGCGGCGGAGACCCGGACCAGTTCTTCCGCGGAAAGCCGGTAAGACCCCTTGGAATTGTCGGTCAGGATGTACTCATAAACATCATGGCCGCATTCATCCGCCATCCGCGCCATGGTTCCTGCGGCCATGAATTCCAAATCGTCTGCGTGCGCCACCACGGCCAATACCGTCTTCTTGCGGGTCATCTGCGTCCCTCCTCGCTTTTCTTGAACCAGTCCACGGTGCGCTGAAGACCGTCTTGAACGGTGACAACCGGCGCGTAGCCAAAGCGTTCCTTCGCCCGGCGTATGTCGGCCAGGGAATGCGGAATGTCGCCGCGCCGCGCCGGGTGATACTCCGGTTCGATCGACACGCCGAGAATACCCGCGATGCTCTCCGCCAACGTGCGCACCGTAACTGCGCCGCCGCACGCGACATTGTACACGCCGGCGATGCGCCCCGGCGAGAGGCAGGCCTGCAGATTGGCCCACACTACATTCTCCACAAAGGTGAAATCGCGGGATTGCGTTCCGTCGCCGTAAATGACCGGCCTTTCTCCGCGCAACATGGACGAAATAAAGCGCGGGACCACTGCCGCATAAGGCGACTCCGGGTCCTGTCTCGGTCCGAATACATTGAAATAGCGCAAACAGACAATATCCATGTCATAAAGCGTGGAGAAAACCCGGGCATAATGTTCACCGCAATACTTGCTTACGCCATAGGGCGAAATGGGCGCGCAGGGCAATGCCTCATGCAGCGGCAATGTCTGCGAAAGACCATAAACGGACGATGAGGAGGAAAAAATCACGCGCTTTACGCCGGCGTCACGCGCCGCAAGAAAGACATTCAAAGAACCTTCGCTATTGCCGCGATTGGTCGCCCATGGGTCCGATATGGAGCGCGGCACCGAAGGAACAGCCGCGAGATGAATACAGTAATCAGCGCCTTTCACGACGCGAACGAGGGTTTCCCGATCAAGGATGCTTCCCTCCTGAACCTCAATATGCGGTCTGATATGACTGAGATTCTCCCGGTGACCGGTTGAGAAATCATCAAGAACAACGGGATCATGGCCCGTCTGTAAAAGATATTCAACGCAATTCGAGCCGATGAAACCCCCGCCCCCCGTAATCAGAAAACGAGCCATCCCGGATTACACCAAGGTTTACAAGAACAGAACAAAGATTCGGACTTTTCCACAAGTTATGTACAGGACAGGAACCTTACCGAGATCAGGTCCAGAAAATCAGGATTTTCATTCAAAGACCACCAAAGTAGCAGGAAACAATATGTAAGTCTATATTTTATAATTACTTACGAATATCGCGAGAAATAAGACAGACCACTGGGTGTATCTCAATCGATCGTTTTTCACCAAGCATCAACTGAGAATCCACAATGTTTTCCACAAGCGCAGCAGGAAAAAACACTCAGGTTGTTTCGCTCAGCGGCGCTGTGCGCCGCAATGACGAAAAGAACCTGATTTTAGAGTCGGATAGGCATAATCACATTGACATACGTATCCAATGGCGCATCCGTGTAGGGCTTTATAACACCTGGACTGTTGCCATCCTTCAGAATTAAACAGACTTTGTCTGATTCAACACGCCGCAGCACATCAAGGATAAAATCCGGGTTGAATGCAATTTCCACATCTTCACCGCCATATTCGATATCCAAGTCTTCTTTGTAATCTCCAACTTCAGGAGTGCTCACCTGAAGAAGAATTGTATCGGAACCAATCTTAAAGCGCACCGAGTTGAATTTCTCATTGGTCATCGTCCTGGTACGACGCATGGCCTCGGTAAATTTCTCAGTATGGCAGACAACCTCCTTATCATGCTTCTGCGGAACCACCATCTCATAGTTCGGGAAATTCCCCTCAATCAATGAAGTGATAATCCTCACACTATCAAAGAAAAAGCCGGCCTGACTCTCATCAATATAGACGTTCACAGGTTCTTCCTCACCGAACAGACGTTCCATCTCATGAATCATCTTGGAAGGAATAATGACCTTAATTTCCGTGTCAGAAGGAATCCCATCCTCCTCTATTGCAAGGCTCATGCGACGACCATCCGTCGCCACTACCGCCAATCGCCCATTATTCACTTGAAACAACAACCCAGTCAGGTTATATCTGGTCTGATCAGTGCATATGGCGAACGACGTTTTCATAAAAAGTTTCTTAAGTACGCCCTGCTGAAATACGAGAGCATCAATACCCTCGAAACTCCTCATTGGAGGGAATTCATCCGGAGACAGGCTATACAAACGTGTCAATATGCCGTTACATTCCAATTCAACAACATTGTTTTCCAAGAGACTCAAACGAACATCCGCTTCCGGTAATTCAGACAAAACGGAATGCAACCGCTGACAGGAAACCGTCAAAGAACCAGCCTCTTCGACAGTGCAATCCATGCTGCACTCAATGCTCACCTTCAAATCAGTTGCGGTTACGCGCAGCAATGACCCTTCAGCCTCCATCAAAATATGTGACAGAATAGGCAATGCTGTCTTTGCCGCAACAACGCTCTTGACTTTGTTCACCGTATCCAGAAGTTCCTGACGCGCAACCGTGATTTTCATCCCCGTCTCTCCATGTTTTGTTCGGTTGAGTTTTCTTTACGATAAGATCTTATAATAAAATAGTCTTCATCATAGTGAATTGTGAGTATCGGGTAAAACTGATGTAAAATATTATCGGTTAAGTCTTTATCCATTGGATAACATGTTCAGTGCTTGTGAAAAAAGTCTTCGTTATCCAATGAATGTTATTCGCGTATTCTCGTATGCTTTCAGTGGTGCTGATTTATTTGGGGAAAAGAATAATGACTTTATACAATCCTCAAAGATTTTTTCCACACGTTCGTATGATGAGATGTTCCACGGGTTCTATTCAAGTTTTCCACATGCCGTTTATAATTGTATTGCAATACCTTGTGTAAATCAACGAGTGTCTTCTCCGTTATCGTGGAACATTTGCATTATCCGGTAATGTTCTCTAGTTCGTGCTTTTAGGGACAACATAAGTCCTTGATTTTAAATGGCTTATATTTCCATTCGGTGTTGGCTGTTTGTTGGAACAGTATTGATAAGTAATGTAGTAACAATGATTTAAAAAAATAATTCATGCTGAACATCATGTATTTTGGATATCAAGCAAATACTGTTCTTAACAAGTTTTCCACATACTGGTAATCATACCGCATTCAACTGTTGCACCATGCTAACAGAGTGTCCGCTGAAAAGCAAGATTACATATGTCACGTCCTGATAACCCGCAAGAACTCTTCAGGAGAGATAACACCGTTCTTCAGTTTTTGCCTGCTGCGCATGGCCATGGTCTTTAATTTTGTAGTTTTTACAATTTTCACTATTGATTCGTCTTCTGTAATGATTCGTCTGACCTCGGGAGTAATTTCCAATATCTCGAAAACGCCAGTCCTGCCGCGATTTCCTGTGTTATAGCATTTTTCACAGCCCACACCGCGGTATAGTTTCGTTGTATTTGCAGGCAATTGAAGAGATTTTAGAAGCGCTTGGGTGGGCTTAAATGATTTCCGGCATCCATCGCATATGGTCCGAACAAGTCGTTGTCCGACGACGGCAGTAAGCGCACTGGAAATCAGGTACGATGGGACGTTCATGTTTCGTAATGTGGAAACCGCTTCCGGCGCGTCATTGGTATGCAGGGTGCTGAAGACCAGATGCCCGGTCATTGCCGCTCTGACCGCAATGCGCGCGGTCTCCATGTCACGGATTTCCCCAACCAGGAGGACATCAATATCCTGGCGCAACGCGGCGCGCAGGACATTGGCAAAGGTCATGTCAATATCCGGATCAATCTGTACCTGGTTGATACCCGACAATTGATATTCGACAGGGTCCTCCAGGGTGACGATGCTGTCCGTCATGACATTCTTCTGGTTCAGCGCCGCATACAGCGTTGTGGTCTTTCCGCTTCCGGTCGGCCCCGTGACCAGGATCATGCCGTAGGGCTGGTCAATGGCCTTTCGCAGCGTCTCCTCGTCGTCAGGCTCAAGTCCAAGGTCCTTTATGCCGTGAAGAACGGACGATTGATCAAGCAATCGTAAGACGACGCGTTCACCGAGATAGGTTGGCAATGTCGCGACCCGGACATCCAGATCGCGTTCGCCGATTTGCAGGCTGATATGTCCATCCTGTGGGCGCCTTGTTTCCGTAATATCCAATTCCGAAATAATTTTTATGCGCGAGATGACAGCCGTTTCGATATTTTCCGGAATGCTCATGACGTCGTGCAGAATGCCGTCAATACGGTACCGCACACGCATTTCAGGTTCCTGGGGGTCCATGTGGATATCCGTTGCGCCGGCGTTGACTGCGCCCTCAATGATTGTATTCACCATTCTGACGACGGATGCGCCGGCGGCCTGCTGCGCGATTTCATGAAAACGGGACCGTTCCTTCTCATTGCCTTTCGCGACGGGCGTCTCACTGGGCATGGACTTTTTCCTCTCGCTGACTTGTCCGCTTTTCTCTGAGGTTTCCGATATAAGGGGGCGTGGCGCTGGCCTGCCGACATTGAAACGTGTTGCTTTATCGTCGGAAGGCCCGTGCTGTTTTTCCGTTTCTGTGCGCAACCGGTCGTAGCGCAGTTCAATCTCTGCTTCGAGGTCCTCGCACGCCGTGATGACGGCCTGGATTCTTTTACCGAGCATGATGCCGATGTTTTTCAGGCGCTTGAGCGCCTGCGGGCTGGTCACGAGCACGGTCAGGCGGTCGCCTTCCAGCGTGACCGGCAGCATCTCGTTCTCGCTTGCCATGCTTTCCGGCACGGCTTCCAGGGCGCGGGGGTCGCTGGGTGTTTTCTCCAGCGCGGCAAACTCCATGCCGTATTGTTTTCCCAGAGCGCGCGCCAGCACCTCCGGCGCGACGTAGCCATTGCGCAGCAGGATGTTGCCAAGGAGCCGGCCCGTGCGCCGTTGTTCCGCCAACGCCTTTTTCAGGTTCTCCGCGCTCAAATCCTCCGATGCCACAAGCGCACGGCCCAACGTCTCATGCTGGGCGCGCATTGCAGGGCTGTGAAACTGGTAGCGAAGCACCTCGTCAATGGCCGCGAACGGAATGACGCGCTTTTGCAGGAGTTGCTTGTACCACGGCGTGCCGGTTTTCGCCTCCTGCGCTTTCGCCGCTTGCAGTTCGTCGCGGGAGATCAGTTCCTTTTTGACAAGGTCTTCCCCCGGATCCTGCGGTGCTGTGTCCTTCCGCGCCATACGCGTTCTCCCTGGGCTGCCGTCTCCAGCGTAGTACAGCGGCGGGGAGAAAAACAAGCGGGATGACATGTCGTTGACACGAAAAAAGACAGGATGATAGCGTAGCGGAGGATAAATCAGGAAGGGACCGAATGGCTGACGAACCGCTGATTCCGTCGCATGGCGGCTACAGACGACTGAAGAGTTTTCAATTGGCGCAGATGGTCTATGATGTGACTGTGCGGTTTTGTGATCGCTACGTTGAGAAGTGCAGCCGCACATATGACCAAATGATTCAGGCCGCACGCAGCGGCGTACAGAATATCGTGGAAGGGAGTCAGGCTTCAGGCACTTCGCGAAAAATGGAGATGAAACTCACCAATGTTGCCCGCGCGAGCCTGGAAGAACTGCGTATGGACTATGAGGATTTCTTGCGTCATCGCCATCTGCCGATAGGGGACCGAGAAGATAGCCACCGCGCTGAACTTATTGAACGGCGCTGCAAGAATGCCGGTGACGTGGCGCAATGGGTGCGCGAACTGCATGACAGGGGTGGACGAAGTGGACTCAGTGGACATGGGGAAACTACTGTCTCGTCCACCCCGTCCACTCCGTCCATTTACCCGGAAATTGCTGCGAATGCCGCCTTGACCCTCATTGCGGTAGCCTCGGGACTTCTTGATCGTCAACTTAAGGCACAAGCCAGGGCATTTGCAGAAGAGGGTGGATTCACGGAACGTCTGTATCGCATGCGTTCCCAAAGGCGCCAAGATAAAAAGTAATCCCGCCCCCACAACATATACCCCTCAAAAGACTTGACATACCACAAAATGTGGTTTACACTATGCGTGTCTGGTGGTGTGGAGGGCGGTCATGAGATAGGACAGCGTGTGTGCGCCTGTTTTTTTGTGGCGGGAATCACCACGCGATTCATAATACCGTAACCAGGAGAAACGCTGGGAATCGCCGAGAGACACGTTCCGCCTGCGGCTGATACGGGACCATGGGAGATGCGCGGAGGGGCATGTTTGTCACGGCGAAGGAAGGAGACCATGCAGGCAGCGACGCATCCGCGCGGCAAGGATGGGAAGGCGCCCCAACGACGACGGTGTTGGGGCGGGGGCTATGGCTGGATAGGAATGGCGGCGCTGCTGGCGGCGGTGATGAGCGGCTGCGCGACGCGCGGCGCGATGCAGGATGCGCATCGCTACGAACCCACAGTG
>CAZLII010000147.1:0-8922 GCA_964559065.1 uncultured Nitrospirales bacterium
ATAGAACAAGCCCGCCACATCATCTTGATTCAACAGGATTTTCCAAGGGTTTTGGGCATATCCTGGCATTTTTTTAACAACCTATTTTGGACAACGCTGCGGTTTTATGCTGATTTCGCAAAAACGAGGGACAGACCCGTCTCGTCCGTCTGCGACGGACGCGCTTGGGTCAGTCCCGTTTTTGCTCTGTTTTCTGGATGTTTTCCGCGAGTGTGCGCTGGTTTTTCCCGTGAACGGTTACGTCGTTCTATTGGCGATAATCGGTCGCGCTTTCGCGCGGGCATTACGGCAAACAGCCACGTGGAAGACCGGTCACAACGGTCCTGTTGACGGTATTGCTGTTCGCCGAACTGCGCCGGGGTCAGTCGCACCGCAATCCAAAAAGCCGGCAGAAAATCCATTCCAGAATCGTCGCCACGATGGCATCCAGAATCACCTGCCATAAATCTTCCAGAAAGTTGCCGTCCGCTCTCATATTTGTTCCTTTCTTTTATATTGCCGGTAGGGATATGCGCGACCACAGGCCGCGAACCCGCACACGCTATCACATCCGCGATTCAGGGCGCGGCCTGCCGCGCCTTTTCGATGACATCCTGGATGCGGACCACTGCGCCGCCCTGCCGCTTGCTTTCGTCCGCCGCTTCCATGAACGCGAAAAGTTCTATCGTCTCCTCCGGGGAAACCGGCGCAACACCGGTCCGGAAGAATTCCATGACGGCGACAATCAGGGGGTCGTAGTCACCGCCGCCCTCCTGTTCCGCGACGGCCTTGCTGCCGAAGAGGATCACCTTGTGCGGGGTGGGGCCGCCCCGGATGCCATAAAGCAGGCCGACGCGTCCGTCCGCCCATACGCCGGTGACGACATCCGTGTTTTCCGTGGAGGTGCGCACGACCGTCTGGCAGCCGGTCCCCATCACGGTGTAGAGCGCCTCGGCGGGATGCACGCCATACCAGAACAGGTCCGGGTGCGTGGGTTCGAGGTAGCAGGGACCGATGCTGATGGCGCTGCGCAATTCGCCGACGTCTTTCAGTAACAGCGCGGTCAGCGATTCATAGAAGCGGTACGAGGACGAACTGAAACACGGCACGTCGTATTCTTTCGCCAGCCGGTAGATTTCGATGGCGTCGCGCAGCGACCCCGCCACCGGCTTGTCAATATACACGGGCTTTTTCGCTTCTAAGACCGGGCGCACCTGCTCGAGGTGGGGCCGACCGTCCACACTGGTCAGCATGATGACATCCACGTTGGCGCACAATTCCTCGATGGTGTCGTAGATGACGACGCCGAACTCCTCCTGCAACTGCTTGGTATAGCCGTCCACCCGGCTGTAACTCGCCTCCAGATCGGCGCTGCCGCCCTTGTAGCCCGCCGTCACCCTGCCGCCCGGCACATGCTTGGGGTGGTCCGGGTTGTTCAGCAATTGCGTGAACGCAGTCACATGCGAGGTGTCCAGACCTATCAGGCCGATGCGCAATTCCACCGCATCCGCCCAAGACCCCGGCAACAGCATCGCGCACGCCGCCGCGCATCCCACCCATTGTTTCCGTATCCACCGATGATTCATGGCCAATTCTCCTTTCGGCATCCTTCTCAATTTGCCGCATTGTCACAAATTCTGCGCTACAAAGCAACGCGGAGACGGCGGCCGGTCACCAGTAGGCGTAGAAGAAGGATTCCGTGAGCCAGCACTGGAAGGCGAGGAAGGCGAGCGTGGCCAGAAGCGGCGCGACGGACGCCGTGCGGCGTCCGATTTCATCCAGCATATGCGCGGCGGGCAACGCGATGAATGGAAAAATATACAGGGCCGATCGCTCGCCCTCGCCCCGGCCAAGATAGAGCAGGTTCAGGGCAAAGAGCGTCAACGCCATCACGAGGAAGAGGCCGCGCGCGGCGGGGTCCGGCCGGAAAATGCGCCGGAGAAAGAGCAGCGAGGCGGGAATCCCCGCGAAATAGAACCAGCATAAGGGGTTGATGAACCGGTAGGTCCAGCCCGGAAGGCGCGGCGTGATGAGATCAAGTTTCGCCTGATCCATGTCGAAATGGGTTTTGGCGGCCCAAAAACAGGCCACAATATCAAATCCGGTCCACCACCTCACGGTGGCGTGAAAAGCGAGGCAGGCCGCCGCCATGACCAGCGCCGTCCGCAGCACCCGCATCCTTTCCTCCCGCACGCGCAGCCGCCACAGCCCCGCAAGCGCAAAGTAGGCCCCCACGCCGATGAGGGTGAATTTCAGCAGGGCCAGCACCCCGAAGAGCAGCCCCGCGCCGACCGCGTAGCCGATGCCGCCCCGGCGCAGGGCGCGGTCAAAGAGAAAAAGCGTGGCGATGGTGAACGGCATGAAGAGCATCTCGGCGCTTGTCGCCGTAAACAGCACAATGGACGGGATGCAGGCGTAGACCATGCAGCAGGTGAGCGCAACGCGCCGCCCGCACAGGTCCCGCGCCCAATAGTAAAGGGGAATCACCGCCGATGCGCCCACCGCCACCGTGGCCAGCGACAGGGCCATCGCGCCGCGCCCCACTACATAGGACATGACCCAGAGCAGCGCGATTGGTCCGGGCGGCGCAGCCCGCGCATGGAGCGACAGATACGGCAGGATATCCATGTACCGCGAGAAAAGCGTCCGAATCGAACTGGTCTTGCCGATGTCGCCGATATATTCGTAGGTTTCCCGGCGATAGGCCTGCGCGATGCCCTCCGGGCCGTCGCGCAGCATGGCGATCACGCAGGGAAACACCATCGCGAAAAGCAGGATGCCCGCGAGCATGCGTCGCGCATCGCGCTCGGTGATCTCCTCCGCGAACCAGTCCAAGCGCCCCAGCCCGCGCATCAGCGCCGTAAAAAAGACCAGGAACGTCCCGAAAGCCAGCGCATGCCACACAAGCGCCCCCGCCTCGTTCCGCAGAACATCCAGGAACGCCTCCCCCGTCAGGAGCGTATTCAACCAAGCCCCTCCTGCCGCCGCCGCCAGCAGCAGTCCCGCAAGCACAAACCACAGCGCCGTCCGCGTGTCGCTGCGCGCCACAAAGCGACGGCTGCCTCGCCAGTACGCCATGGCAAACGCCGCCCCCATGGTGAACGGCACGGCGAGACCGTCAAAGGCTGGATGGTTCAGCGCATAGAACGGCGTCGGATGTGCATAAATGCTCTCAAACCCCACCGCCCACAGCAACGCCATGCCCAGAAGGTACCAGACCAGGGCGCGAACATACAGCCCCGTCAGGCCGGACGCCGTATCGCTGGTGTTCCCCATTGCGCGCGTATCCCATGACATGATCTCATTCTAGTTTCACCCCGCCGGGAAATCCAATCTCGTAACCTCAAGGAACCTGTGTGCGTTAAAGGGGATAGAATAAAAAGCGGGTGAATAGCGTCCATACCGCAGTAAATTGTGGTGGAATACGTCTCGAAACGCAACAGATTGTGTTTTTAGTTGATTTGTTAACGCGGCTCCAGTACCATAAGCCGCCTGATGGCACGGCGAAATTCCCATGGACAAGCGATACATACATTATCGGAGAACGCTCTGGGCGCAAAGCCGCTTCCGGAAGAGCCTCGTCGCGTCCATTCTCGCCCATCTGATGCTCATGATCGCGGCCTATCAGTTGTACAAATGGCAAATGCAGCCTGACATCCCGGTCATGTATCAGGTGCAACTGGTCTATGCGGACGCCGAGGAATCGCCCATACTGGAGCCGCCTAAACCAGAACCGCCCAAACCAGAGCCACCCAAGCCGGAGCCGCCGAAGCCCGAACCCCCTAAACCCGAACCGAAACCAGAGCCGCCCAAGCCGGAGCCAAAACCGGAACCGAAGCCCGAACCCAAGCCGGAGCCAAAACCGGAACCGAAGCCCGAACCGAAGCCTGAACCAAAGCCGCAACCCAAACCGGAGCCAAAGCCGGAACCGAAACCGCAACCCAAACCCGAACCGAAACCTGAACCCAAGCCCAAACCGGAAGAAATCGCCAGGACGCCGGTGCGGGCGGAAAGAAGCGAAGCGAAGATCGTCGAGCGGCTCCCCACAGAACTCGATGTGTGGGGGTCGCTCGTGCAGCGGAAAGTGGAGCGCCTGTGGGTGGTGCCGGGCGGCATTGCTCTGGATGCGGAAGAAACGACCGCGGAAGTCTCTTTCGTGGTGGACCGCGACGGCAACCTGGTGGGCGATCCGATTATCATCAAGCACGCCAGCGATTTGCGCCTGGGCGAATCCGGCCTGCGCGCAATCCTGTTGGCGGCCCCCTTCCCGCCGCTGCCGGAAAGTTTTGCGCGGTCCCAGCAGCGCGTGGTCTATGGATTCAGCCTGCACCGCTGAGTATGGGCCGCAATGCGCATGAAGACAGACATATTGGCAAGCAAGTGAATAAAGGAGAGCAACGTGAAAGCGACCCCATTCTCCATCGCGATTCTGGCGATGATCATCGCATGCGCCCACGCATACGCCCAGCAGGATGCCCTGCGGATTGATTCGGCGCAAATCGCCGACACGCGCATCCGCATCGCCGTGCCGACTTTCGCCACCCTGGACCCCGCCGCCTTTGATTTGGCGCGGGAACTGTCCGAGGTTATCGCGTTTGACCTGCGCTTTTCCGGGCTTTTCATTTTGCTCATGCCCAACGAGTATCCGCCGGCCTTTGTGGGCTTCGACCCTGACGTCTCCCGGCTGAATTTTGATCAATGGCGCGCCACCAAGGCCGAATACCTCATCTACGGCGTCATCCGACAGGAAGGCGCGGAAATGGTGGCGCAGTTCCGGCTCTTCGACCTCGCCACCCGCGACCAGATTGTGGGACAGGAATTACGCGTCGAACGCATCCATGCGCGGCTCGCCGCCCATCGCTTTTCTGAAGAGGTCATCCGCTACCTCGATGGCGTACCGGGCATCGGCACCTCGCAGATTTATTTCAGCGGCGGCCAGGGCAACACCAAGGAAATCTACGTGGCCGATTATGACGGCGCCAACGTGCAGCAGATCACCAAGCACGGCTCCATCTCCATCAAGCCGCAGATTTCACCGGACGCTTCCAAGATCGCCTATCTCTCGTATAAAGACCGCTATGCCTACCTCTATATGTTCGACCGGCGCACTGGACTCTCCGTCCCGCTATCCAAGGAAGTGGGATTGAATGCCGCGCCCGGATGGGCGCCCGACGGCCAGCGCCTCGCAATGGTCCTGAGCAAAGACGCCAACATGGAGATTTACCTGCGCGACGTGGACGGCAAAAACGCCACCCGCCTCACCCGCAACCGTTTCGCGGATACCTCGCCCACGTTTTCCCCCGATGGGCGGAAAATCGCCTTTGTCAGCGACCGCGGCGGTTCGGCGCAGATTTATGTCATGAATGCCAACGGCGGCGACGAGACGCGACTGTCCTTCCAAGGCGGCGGGTCCTATGACCCGGTATGGTCGCCCGACGGCAAATCCATTGCGTATGTGGTGCAGCGGCGCGGCCACGGATTCCAGATTTGGGTGATGAACGCCGACGGCGGCAATGCCCGCCCCATCACCGACGCCCGCGGTATCAACGATTCGCCGACCTGGTCGCCCGACTCCCGCCACGTCGCCTTCATGTCCAACCGCAGCGGGCGCGGAGAAATCTACGCCATCACGCTGTCCACCGGCGAAGAACACCGCCTCAGCCGCAGCAATCTCCATTGCGAAGGACCCAGTTGGGGCCCGCGCCGCCCATGAACTCCCATGTCTGAGAAACTGATCACAACGAACCGGCGCGCCGGGCGCGATTACGCCGTCCTCGAACGATTCGAGGCGGGCATCGCGCTCATGGGCACCGAGGTCAAATCGCTGCGCGTCAAGGGGGCCATGACCCTCAAGGATGCCTACGCCGACTTCGAGAAGGGGGAAATCTTCCTGGTCGGCGCGCACATCCAGCCCTATGAACAGGGCAACATCTTCAACCACGAACCCGAACGCACACGCAAACTGCTCATGCACAAGCGCGAAATCGAACGCCTCGCCCAGCGGGTCGCCGAAAAAGGGCTTACCGTCGCCCCGCTCCGCGTCTATTTCAAGCGTGGCATCGTGAAGGTGGAACTCGGCCTGTGTCGCGGCAAACACCAGTTTGACAAGCGCGCCGCCATCAAGAAACGCGAGAGCGACCGCGAAATGGACCGCGCAGTGAAACAGACCCGGCGCGGATGATTCCCCGCATGTCGCATGGGGGTATGGACGCGGGGGATTCTCATGCGATACCATGAGCATGAAGGAAGTGAAGGATGAAACCACAAGTGCCCCATGATTTGGAATCCCCGATTCGCCCGGTCGGCTGGCGCGTATTGCTATTGACCGCTGTGGTTTTCGGCGCGGTGGCCTGTCGGGAACGTCCGGCGCAGCCCGCGGAAGGGTATCCCGCGCCGGGCGAAATGCGCCTGGTGGCGGTGACCCCGCTGGAAAGCCCCGCACCGGCCTCGCCGGATGGGAACCTGATTGTTAACGGCGATTTCCGGAATTGGTGGGCGGGGGTGATGTATCCGGAGGGCTTTCGCGGCGCAGAGGACTCCGAAGTGATGCGCATCACACGGGGGTCGGAGGAAGGGGTCATCCAGGAATGGCTGAAAGACGATACCGAGGAGCCGGTGGACCGGCTTTTCCATACCGTTGTGTCCGGCATTCGCCCGGATACCCTCTACCTGATGGAGGTGGAAGCCGTGGCGTCCGAGGGCGCCATGGCCGGCATCAGCGTCTATGATTGGCCGGATGAAGAGGCCGAAAGCGGGGACCTGCTGGAATGGCCCGGAATCATCCAGGTACAGGCGACGCCCGGCGAAAAGCAGACGCTGTCGCGTGCGTTCCGCTCCGGCCGGCACACCCGCATCGCCATTGCGGCACATACCAGCGGCAACACGGAATACCCCGCGATGGTGAAGTGGATTTCCTGGCGCCTGACGGAGACCGACGCCGCTGAGGATGTGGCAAAGCCGCGCCGCCCGCCGAAATTAGTCCTATCCCAGCCGCGCCCGTGGTCCGACGAATTGACCGTGCAATCCGGCGAGGAGTTGACGATTCTCGGCTGGTATATCGCAGACATGCCGTCTCGTGTGGACTATGTGCTCAACGGCGAGCGATTTGACGCCGAATACTATCCCCGTCCGGACGTGGACAACAATTACCCGGAGTACACGTATCGGTCTGGATGGCGCGTCGTGCTCCAGACAGCCGTGCTCGCCCCAAGCAATACGCTGTCCATTCGTTTCAACGGCGAAGAACGTTATAGCGCCACCATTCTCGTGGAATAATCTCAACACCGGTCCCCCGCGTCCACTTCGCCCACAGCGTCCACATCGGCGGGACGCCCCCGCTCCTGTTCTGGAGTACAGGCTTCAGCCTGTGAATGCCGGCGGGACGGCCCCGCTCCAGTTCTGGAGTACAGGCTTCAGCCTGTTGGGATACAGGCGGGCATGTCGCGCCGAAGCCTTGGCGAGGGCCGAACTTCTGCGCTGCTCTCTCCTACCTCGCGGAAACCTTGCTGTCCTTGCTGTCCTTGCTGTTTTTCCCGCAGTGCAACGCATTTCCCTATCTTATAGAACCCCTGTTTATTCTCACCACCCCCGGAGCACCCATCCCATGGATTTCAAGACCCTCTCAGCGGGCGCGCCGTGGATGTCCGACGAGGACCGCGCTACGCATCAGCGCATGCTGACCGCGCTGCGCCGCTTTTTCCACCGGATGGGCGTGAAAGAGACCCCGCTGCTGGCGTTGCATGCCGCCGACCTTACCGCGACGGCCCTGCTCGTCGCGCGCATGGAACGCGAATTGGCCGGGTTCGCCGCCGGGGAGACGACGCCCAACCAGGACACGCGCGAAGCCGATGCGCGCCTGCGCGCGCTGATTGCGCTCGCGGATGCGATCGGCAAGGCGCGGGAAAGGATGCGCAAAGCCATGAAAGAACTGGAAGACTACTGCACCCACGCCGGCACACCCATTGACGCCGGCATCGCCGACATCATGAAGCCCATCGTGAAAAAGGCCGATGGCGTGATCGAGGAAACCCTTCGGGAAGATTCCGGCGACGACGCGGGATAACGCCGCGTCGCGTCGGTCTTGGCGCTGCTGCGTTTCGTCGTATTATGTTTTGGTCCTCTCCGCGCTGCGCCGTGCGGTGCTGCATGGTGTTGGTTTTGCGCGCCGCGCCGAACTGCGTCGCGCTTCGCGCGGCGTGTCCGTGTTGGTCCGTGTCCGTCCGTGTCAATTTTATTCCTTCCCCGGATTCGGCTATGCTCTCCCCATGCCTCGCCCAATCCTGGCATGCCTGCTCATCGCCGCGCTGCTTGCGCCGCTGCAGGGCTGCGCCACACGCGCGCCGTCCAACACGCGGCGCGTGGAGCGCACCATGACCGTCACCGCCTACTGCTCCTGCAAGAAATGCGCGAACTGGAAACGCACCTGGCTCGGCAGGGCGGTCATCGCCAGCGGCCCGAACAAGGGCAAACCCAAGAAGGTCGGCATCACCGCGTCCGGCACAAAAGCCAAGCGCGGCACCATCGCCGCCGACACCACCCGCTATCCCTTCGGCACCGTGATGGATGTGCCCGGCTACGGAAAAGGCCGTGTCGAGGACCGTGGCAGCGCCATCAAAGGCGACCGCATAGACGTTTACTTCAAGAGTCACAGGAAGGCGCTGCAATGGGGCCGCCGCACCCTCCGCGTGACCGTCTGGCTGCCCCGCTGAACCCGCCACCCGTTGCGGCCGGTCTCCCGACCGTGCCCGCGCCGCCGCGCCGACCGAAGGTCTCCTATTCACTCCCCTCGTTACACCGCTCCCGCGGTGTAACGCACCACCGGGCGCTCCTGCGCCCGCAAGCCCATACCATCCGTCCGTGCCTGTCCGTGTCAGTCCGTGTTCCGTCCCCAACTCCGGAGCCTCCCGCCGCATTCTCTCCTCCCCTCTCCCCGAGCGCCACAAC
>CAZLII010000148.1:0-8921 GCA_964559065.1 uncultured Nitrospirales bacterium
CCATCATCCTGCTGGCGCATTATGACGTGGTGCCGGTGGAACCCGGCACGGAAGATGACTGGGCGCACCCCGCGTTTGAGGGTGTGATCGCGGACGGCTACGTGTGGGGGCGCGGCGCGATTGATTTCAAGAGCGGCATCATCGGCATCCTTGAAGCGGTCGAGGCGCTGCTGGCGGAGGGCTTTCAGCCCCGGCGCACGGTCCACCTCGCGTTCGGCCACGATGAGGAAATCGGCGGCAGCAACGGCGCGGCCCGCATGGCCGCCCTGCTCGAGGAGCGCGGGGTGAAGGCGCATTTCCTGCTGGACGAAGGCGCGGCCGTGGTGGAAGGCATAATGCCCGGCATTGCGGGTCCGGTCGCGTTGGTGGGGCTGGCGGAAAAGGGCTACGTGAGCCTGGAACTCGTGGTCGAGGGCAAAGGCGGCCATTCCTCCACCCCGCCGCCGCAGACGAATATCGGCATTCTCGCGGCGGCGGTCGCCCGCCTGGAAAAGAACCAACTGCCCGCCCGCCTGGAGGGGCCTGTCCGCGAAATGTTCGCGCATGCCGGCCCGGAAATGAGTTTCCCCATGCGCCTCGTGATGGCGAACATGTGGCTTTTCCAGCCGCTGCTCAAACGCCAACTCACCGCCCTCCCGGCCACCAATGCCGCCCTGCGCACCACCACCGCCGCCACCATCTTCCAGGCCGGCACGAAGGAAAACGTGCTGCCCGCGCGCGTGCGCGCCGTCGTCAATTTCCGCATCCTTCCCGGCGAGACCGCGGACACCGTGCTCGAACACGCGCGCCGGGTGGTCAATGATCCCAAGGTGCGCATCGCCCCCGTCAATCCCGACGACATCAACAACCCCACGCCCGTCGCCGCCACGGATACCCCCGCCTACCGCGCCCTCGCCACGAGCCTGCGACAGGTCTATCCCGACGCGGTGGTCGCGCCCACCCTCACCCTCGGCGGCACCGACGCCAAGCATTATTACGGCGTCACGGAAAACATCTATCGGATTCAGCCGATACGCTTCACCACGGCAGACCTCGAGCGGATTCACGGTTCCAACGAACGCCTCGCCATCGAGAACCTCGCCGACGGCATCCGCGTGTACGCCCAGGTCATCCGCAACACCGCTTCCTGAGCGCGCCCTCGCATCCGCAACACAAGGGCCGCAACACTATCGCCTGATCCGGGCCGCACCTTTTGGCGGGTTCGTTTTTCTCGTCGCCAGCGTACAGGCGCCGCCGATGGCACAGGCTGCCACGATAATCGCCAGGGCAAGGCCGTTGGCGAGGGGCACGCGGGCCTGCACGTTGAGCATCGCAGGATTCGACACGACCATGGTATGGTCGTCGCTCACTTCGCAGACATATTCCCCCGTGTCGTAGAGGTTCAGCACGGAAATTTCCAGTTCGGGGGAATCCTCGCCGCGCGGCGCGCCGTTGTGTCTCCACTGGTAGTGCAGCGCGCCAATCCCGTTTTGCGCCACAACGGTGAACATGTGGCTGTCGCCCGGTTCCTTCGTGGCGCCGACGGGGTGGGTGACAATCTCCAAAAAGTCAATGATGACCCCGTCGCCGTCGGAGAACGGCGCATCGAGGCCGAGACCGATGATGTCGGTGATCGGGTCGCCCGCGTCAACAAGGTCCAGCGTCAACCAACCGTTTTCGTCACCGGTGTGCACGGTGACGAACCAGCGGTAGTCGCTTCCGGTCACTTCGACGACGGTCGGCTGTATTTTGCTCAAGCCGAGGAAATTGATAATGAAGTCTTCCACGCCCAAACCGCTCTCCAATGCGCGGCTGAACACCACCTCGAAAACGATGGTTTCCGCGTTGGTCACCAGGTCGCTTTGGGGCGTGATGCTGCGCACGATGACCCCGGCGGGCGCCTGGCATTCGTAGGCGCCGATGTCCGCCGCGCCGATGCGCGGCCGGCCTTCGATGTCGGTGTCGCGCAGATATTCGGCGGCGTCATCGCCGACATTGACGCAAGGAGAACTGCCGTCGAGGCGGTAATCGAGCACCATAAACTGTTCATCGCCCTGGACATAGCCATAGGGGCCCGTCGCGGCGGTGATGTCGCCGAGCACCGAGACCGTGTTGGCGGTGTTCGCCATGATCAACGCCTGCCGCGACTGGGCCATGTTGGCGTTGATGAGGCGGCCCCGGAGTCCGGGCGAGACGGGGAAAGACGCGCCGGAAGCGGTCAGCGTGGTGAGATTGGTTCCGGGATCATAGACGGGCGGCGCGGTCCACTGGCCGGTGATTGTTTCAACGTAAAACGGGTCGGGGCCGCCGGCGACATTGTCGTGCGCGCCGTTCACGTTTGCGTTGATGACATCGCCGCCGGTGTAATTTACCGCGCCCTGCTCCGTCCAGTTCTGAAAATCGGCAACGGCATTGTTGGCGAAGAGGGAATACGAGACAAGAACGTTCGCTTTGTTCCAGGGCAGATCAAAGCGGGGCCATTCTTCGATGATGGCGATGCCGGAAAGATTCTCCACGACACAGTTGACCAGCCTTGGCGTGGAACCGGTGTTGACGAGAATGCCGCCGGAACGACCATCGTTTGAACTGTTGCTGCTGATGGTGCAATTGGTCAGCGCGGGGTGGGAATTCCCCTGGCAATACAGGGCGCCGGCGTTCCAGTCGTGCGCGTAGTTGCCGCTGATGATGCAGTTGGTCAGGATGGGGCTGGACGCATTGTGCGCAAAGACGCCGCCGCCGCCCGCGCCGCCCGTGGGAATGGTGGCGCTGTTGCCGCTGATGATGCAGTTGGTCAGCGTGGGGGAAGACTCGATGCAGCCCACGCCGCCGCCGAATCGTCCGTCATTGGCGGCAATCAGGCAATCGAGCAGGTTCGGGCTTGACCGAAGGCAACTGATGCCGCCGCCGAAATCGGGCGTGGCGGGAGGGACAGCGATGATACGGTTGCCGATGATTTGGCAATTCCAGAACGAGGGATTGCTGTTGTTGACGCAGGAAATCCCACCGCCCCGCCATTGGGCGGTATTTTCCCGGACGATCGTCGAAACCAGGTAGCACCCCGGCCCGGCGGCGTCAAAGAAGATGCCGCCGCCCTCGTGCGCCAACCCTCCCGTGATGGTGAATCCGTCAAGTCCCGCATTGTCCACCCCGTTGAAGATTACGGGCCGCCCGGAACCATTCGCATCCACAATCGTCGGCGGATTATTGTCGAGATCGCGCTCGGCGATGTGGCTTTCCGTTCCCAGGAAACCGCCAAAGACCTCGACGTTATCACGCATTATCAGCATTTCGAAATATGTGCCGCCCTTGACGAAGACCCAACTGGGCGGCGTGCTCAGCGCGGCGGCCTCGATTCCCTCCTGGATGTGTTTGAAAGCGGTATCCCACGAGGCCCCATCATAGGGGAGCATGGCTTCGCTCTTGACAAAGACGGCGTCGCGGATGCGCAATTCCGCCTGCGCCGAGACCGTGCTTCCCAGGGTGTCGTTGTTGATGTCAATGGTTTCGGCATAATCGCCGCGCGCCATCCCCTCGGCGATCGGCGCGATCAGCGACACCACGATCTGCGCCGAGGCGCCGGGCGCAAGCGGTGTGCTCAGCGGCGGGGTAATGTCCACGCTGAGCCAGGCCGGCGGAGTAACCGACCATTCGATCGGTTCATGGCCCGCATTGGTCAGCGTGTAGGCGGCCTGCAGGGGCGTGAACGGCCCGCCCGGCCTGCCGCGCACAACGAAGACCCCGCTGGCCGCAACGAAAAAGTCCTCTGGGACCAGTGTCAGTGGTTCGGCCACCGTGACATGAACGGTCCGCACAAATGACACCCCCGAATCTGTGTTGGTGATAATCACATCGGCCAGATACTCGCCGGATTCCAGATTGTTTGCTTCGGCATTGAGGCTCACTGTGATGTCCACAGGGTCGCCCGGATTGACAACGCCGCCCGCCGGAACGCTCAACCACGGGACGCCCGCGACGGCGGTCCAGTTCACCGGGGCTGCGCCCCCGTTGCTCAGCGTAAAGGTCTTGCCCGGTGGCGTGAATGGCCCGCCGGGATTTCCCGTCGCCGTGAAGGGGCCTGAAGGGCTGACATCGAGGTCGTCCGGCGGGATGCTCCAGTTGATGACATGCCCGAAATCCGTCTTCAGCGCTGTCAATGATTCCGGCGGCAGCGTGTCCAAATATATGGCGTTCGCCATTGCCGCCGCGTCATTTTCGTTTTGCGCGCAGAAGTGCATGAGAATGATTGTGGCGTCGGCGGGGATGGTCACGGGGAACTCGACGAAGTAATCCGCCTGGGAGGCGGGGATGGAAACGGCGATCGGCGTGACTTCGGCCCCCTCGCCCCAGAAATTGAAACTCAAACTGGGGTCCCCGCAGCCGTCGCAGGCATCGTCGCTGGTCACCCAGCGATCATCAATGTCGAATACCGTATCCCCGCTGGAGGACCCGGTGATGGTTGTCTCGAAGTCCGATCCGAGATTGCCCGTAAGATGCACTGTGATGCTGACCGGCGCGTCGCCGGGATTGGCGAGATATTCAAGGAAACAGGCCCAACCCTCGCCCGGCGTGTCCGTAACGTAGGCGCGGCGCGTCACAATCAGCCCCTCCATCATCTCCGGGCCGGTGGTCAAGATACGTCCGGACAGACTTTGCCTGGTCGTCGGGGGGAATAAGAAGCCATTGACACGCAGGCGCATCGCCCAGTCGAAGGCGTCAACGTGATCGCCGGGGACATCGCTGCCGTCAATCACCGAGCCGTCGGCGTCAAAGTCCCACCAGAAACCGTTGCCGTCTTGCAGGTAAAAGATCGCTTCGGCCTGAGCCGCCGGCGCAACCAAGACAAGCGCCAATGCAAGCCCCAAGCCCAAGCCCGGCAGAGAATGCCTGACGCTCCCCGCACGCCCCGCCATGAATGTCTGATACCCGTTCATGAGAACATCCCTCCGTGTTCTGGGGCGCCCCGCGGGGTTTTTCCCCCAAGGACACCCCTCTGACCCAAGGATTTACGCCAGAATTATAGGAAATTACCGAATGAACGTCAATCGAAAAATGAGAAAAAACACGAAAACCGAGCGCGTTTTTAGTGTCCCGCCTATTCCAATCCGTACTTTCTTATCTTATATTGCAGGGTGGTGCGTTTGAGGCCGAGGTGTTCGGCGGCCTTGGTGCGGTTCCATCTGAATTTTTCCAGGGCGCCCTGGATGAGTTCGCGTTCGAGGCGGTCGGTGTGCTCGATCAGAGAACCTGCGCTGTCGCGCGGGGCGGCGATGGAAGGGAGTTGGCCATCCGCGCGAAGGAGTTCCGGGGGGAGTTCGTCGCGGGTGATGCGCTCGCCTTCGGCGAGCACCACGGCGCGCTCAATGACGTTTTCGAGTTCGCGGACATTTCCCGGCCAGGGGTAGTTCAGGAAGATGCCGATGACATCATCGTCCACTTCGTAGACCTCTTTGTTGAGTTCCATGCTGAACTTGCGCAGGAAGTGGTCAATGAGGGCGGGGATGTCGTCGCGGCGTTCAGCAAGCGGGGGAACGTGCAGCGAGAAGACGTTGAGCCGGTAATAGAAGTCTTCGCGGAAACTGCCCTGGGCGATGGCTTCCCGCAGGTCGCGGTTGGTGGCGGCGACGATGCGGACGTCGGCGCGGATGGTTTCGGAGCCGCCGACACGCTCGAATTCACCCTGCTGCAGGACGCGCAGGAGTTTGGTCTGGATGGCGGGGTCAATTTCGCCGACCTCGTCGAGGAAGAGCGTGCCGGTGTGGGCGCGTTCGAAGCGCCCGATGCGGCGCGCGGCCGCGCCGGTGAAGGCGCCTTTCTCGTGGCCGAAGAGTTCGCTTTCGAGGATGCCGGGGGCGAGCGCGGCGCAGTTGAGCGCGATGAAGGGGCGGTCGCGGCGCGGGCTGGCCTCGTGGATGGCCTTGGCGACGAGTTCCTTGCCGACGCCGCTGGGGCCGGTGATGAGCACGGCGCTCTTGCTGGGGGCGATGCGCAGGATCATTTTCATGAGTTGGCGGCTTTGCGCGCTCGATCCGACAAAGTGCTGGACGGAGGGGTGAATCCACGTCTGGATGGGCTGGGCAGGCGTCTGCGCCTGGAACTTGCGGACGATCTTGTCCACCTTGCGCTCGACTTCGCTCAGTTTGAAGGGCTTCGTAATAAAGTCGTGCGCACCGAGCCGCATCGCTTCGACGGCGATGTCTATTGCGCCGTAGGCCGTGATGATGATGACTTCCGTGTCGGGCGTGGCCGCTTTGGCCGCCTTAAGCACGTCCATGCCGCTCTTGCCCGGCATGTTGAGGTCGGTGAGGATGATGTCGAAGGGCTGGTCGGTGAGCAGGTCGATCGCCTCCTCGCCGGTGGACGCGGTGACGACATCGAAGCCGCGTTCGACGAACGCGGTTTCGAGCAGGGCGCGCATGTTGGCCTTGTCGTCCACCACGAGCATCCTGGGCGCGGGGGCGTGGGCGTTGCTGTCGCCGGTCATGAACGTACTCCTGGCACAAAGGATTTGCCAACTAGACTCTATCACGCAGCGACCGATCGGTCAATCCAGGGCGCGTCAAGCGCCGAAGAGGTCGTCGAGGGTTTTGGGTTTGCGTGGCGCGCCGTCCGCGCCGCCGAGGAGTTGGTCGAGGGCGCGTCGGGCGGACTCCTTCTTGCCGGCGTCTTCGACGACGGCCTCGTCGTCCTTGAACTCGAACTCGTCGCAGAAGTTCGCGCCGGCGCGGTCGCCCACCCATTCGGTGTTGGGGATTTGGCATTGGTTGTGCACGCGCGGGTCGTGGAAACGGCAGTTGCGGCAGCAGTGCAGGTATGCGCCGCACTGCGCGCAGTACTCCTTCACGGCGGGCTGCTTTTTCTCGCTCACCCATTCCGTGCCGCATTTGTGACAGCGTTTCATCGGGGCGGTCCGCCCGTCATCGGGTATGTGCGGCTGTTCGCCTATTCCACAGGAACAATACGCTTGATGTAGTCCAATTTCGGAAACGCCTGCTCGAGATAGGCGTTGCCCTGCATCTGGATCATCTGCTGGTTGGGCCGTTCGCCGTATTCGGCGTTGATGCGCTCGACAACGTCCAAGCCCTCGACCACGCGGCCGATGGGCGCGAAGCCCTGGCTGTCGAGAAACTCGTTGGACCCGGTGTTGATGAAGAGTTGGGTGGAGCGCGAATTCGGCGCGGCGGTCTTGGCGAAGGTGATCATCCCCTTCACATTCTTCTGCTTCACGGGGTCGTCCTTGATGGTTTTGGTACGCCATTCGGCGGCGAGGGCCGGATCAGCGGGGATGCCGAACTGGGCCATAAAACCGGGCACGACGCGGAAGAAACGGGCATCGTTGTAGAAATCCGCGCTTGCCAGTTCATGGAAGCGCGCCACGCCGAGCGGCGCCCACTCCTTGTGAAATTCGGCGACGAAATTGCCATGGGAACACTCAAATCCAACTTTGAACACGTCGGGCGTCTCCTTCGGCCACGCCCCGGCGGGCGCGGGTTCCTGCTGCGTTTCTTGATCTGATTCTTCCGCGCTCGCAGCGTCTGCCGGGGCCGCAGGCGCGGCGCTTGGCGCGTCGGCGTTTTCCGCCGCCTCAGCGGTCTGAATGCCCTGAACGGCGCGCTGCGCCTCCAATGCCCGGTCCAACTGGGTCTGGGTCAGGCGGGGCTGCGAAAAGAACAGGTAATAGACTGCGCCGGCGGCGATGGCCGCCGCCGCAAGGGCCGCCAATCCAAGGTTCTTGTTCATTGTTTTGGCTCCTTTGGCTGCGCGGCATGCCTGCCGCGAACATCACGCATCGGTTGAATTGTGGCGCATATGATAGCGGTCACAGGGCTTACATCGCAAGGTTTCTGCCCGAAACCCCGTGACAACACGGCCCGTGGCGGGATCGCGGGATTAGTTTTTCACCAAAAAATGTTACAATGTTGCAACGATGGCATGGCGGATTCCGGCCGCCCGCCGTGACGGGCGTGGTGTGCGCCCTGATGATGAAGGAACATGTTCACTGCCGGAATATGGAAGAGGAGACAGAACGATGCGAAAGGAGGCGATGCGCATAGGGGTGGCGATTGGCATCTTCGCGATGCTGGGGTTGGCGTGCTGGTATCTGGGCTTCGCAGGCGGCGGCCCCAAGGCGTCCGCAGCGGTGGAACCGGGCGCGGAAATGCCCAATTTTACCATGAAAGATGTCAACGACAAGGAACACACGCTGGAAAAGTACCGGGGCAAGGTGGTGGTGCTGGACTTCTGTTCGCACGAGTGTCCCTGGTCGCGCGGCGCTGATCCCCACCTGGCGGCGTTGGTGAAGGAATACGCGGAAAAGGGCGTGGTTTTCCTGGGCATTGACTCGCACCATCAAGCCACGACGGAAGAAATCAAGAAGTACGCGGAAGAGAAGGGATTGACGCATCCCATACTCAAGGACGTCAACAACGAATACGCCGACGAGGTCGGCGCGAAAGTCACCCCCGAAATCTTCGTGATTGACAAGGAAGGAAAACTGCGCTACCACGGCGCCTTCGACAACCGCTCGAAGCCGGAGGAAAGGGGCTCCGAATTCTATACCAAGATGGCGATTGACGCTGTCTTGGCGGGAAAAGCCCCGGAGCCGCAGCAGGTGAAGGCCTGGGGCTGTACCATCAAGCGCGTCAGTAAATAGCCGCGCGGCGGATTCATCCGCCGGATTGCCAAACGGCGCACTACAAAGAAAGCGGGAAGGGGGATTTTTGTGCCTGAAAAAGGAGGCCCTATGAAATCAGTGAACGAACATGTTCGCGGCGTGGCGGGGGCCATTGCGCCCGCGCTTTGCGTCGCGGCCCTCTTATTTTCCATTGTCATAGGCCCGGCATGTTCCAAGCCCGCGGGCAATGCGCCCCAGGCCGCTGTGGCTTCAGACCCGGTTACGGTGGTCCGCAGTGGCGAGGTGGAGGCGATGCTGCGCGGCGCGCGCG
>CAZLII010000149.1:0-8899 GCA_964559065.1 uncultured Nitrospirales bacterium
GCTCCTGGTTCATGACCTTGGCAACCGGTGCTCCAAGGGGCGCCGAAAATGGCGCGCCGCCGAAAACCGGATAGCCGTAGGCGGCGCGTTGCCACCCCGTCAGGCCGGTGGCGTAAAACCAATTACGCCGGCCCCGGCCGCCGCCGCGACCCCAACCACCGCCCCGGCCCCATCCCCAATAACCGCGTCCAGCGATGGGATTCATATATCCGGGTACGGCGTATCCCGCACAGAATCCTGCGGCCCGCCCGGTCATCGGACCGAGTCCAGCCGGGCCTGTTCCATCTCCACCTGGCATCGTCATACTCCTTTCGATAGACGGCGCAGATTGCCGCCGGTTCACGGGGCGCTTAACCCCGACTCATTCTTGTTCCACATTTGGGGCAAACTTGTTGGCTGCAGGGTTGTCCTGCTACATGCGGCGTCTCCTGCCCGCACTTCGGGCACAGACAGCGCCCGCCCGGGCCTGCCGCAAAGGGCCCGCCCATCCTGCCGCGGCCGTGTCCGCGACCGCCTTGAGGCGGTCCCGTCCCATCGCCTTTGGGCATATTCACCTCCTTTCGGTTCCCCGCGATTCTCCAAAACCACTACAAACAATCCATTCTTTCTCGTATGGCCACTCCTGGGGCGCTTCAAGGCAGGCGACTGCGCTGATGCTGGCCCCGAAAGCGCCGCCGCCTGCCACAGCAGCCGGGCATCAGAAACGCATCCTGATTCAGCCGCCCTGCCACGAACGCTGAAAGTACTTCTTCAATCTCACCGCAGGTTTGGGGGGCGACTTCCACCCCTGCGCTGGTGAGGGCCAGTTCGAGCGGCCAGGAAATGGCACCGCAAATCAGCACGTCCACGCCTAACCCTGAAACCTCCCGCACCCGTGCCGGCATATCATCAGAATTCAACTGAACCGCGTGGCGTTGCCAAACTTGCCCGTCCTCTACATCCGCCACCAACAAGTGGACCGCCACATCAAAGACGGGAGAAACCCGGCCCTGCCAATCTGGAATCGCAACTCTCATCACAATGGATATATCAAAAACTGTGCCAAACCTTGCTGTAGCCCGCAATCCGCTTGGGGCATGGCGTTTGGAGGCGATCACGCCCTCGGCGAAACCCAATAATCGTGCAAAAAAGAATTTTCTGCGCGCCAAAAAGTTGCAATTTGCCCGATTAAATGATACGCTCGGACACGGGAGACATCATGGACACCGAGCATCGAGCGACCCAACGCGAAGCCACCATTCTTGACTCGGTCAATGAAGGCGTATTTACAGTAGATCAGAATTGGCGAATAACCACGTTTAACAGCGCCGCCGAGCGGATCACCGGCGTATCGCGTAACCAAGCGATCGGCAGCCCCTGTTGCGAGGTGTTTCGGGCCAGCATCTGCGAGACGAACTGCGCGTTGCGGCAGACCATGTCAGAGGGGAAGCCTATGGTAAACGCAATGGCCCACATCGTTAACCATGAGGGCGAGCGCATTCCCATACGCATCTCGACGGCACTGCTCCGGGATGATGCCGGTGCGGTCATCGGAGGGGTGGAAACATTTCAGGACCTCACCCAGATCGAACAACTTCAAAAGGAACTGGAAAGCCGGTACACATTTGAGGACATCGTGGGCCGAAGCCCGGCAATGCAGCGTCTTTTCGACATTATTCCCCAGATTTCCGCGAGCGCCAGCACGGTGCTCATCGAAGGGGCCAGCGGCACAGGCAAAGAACTCTTTGCGCGCGCCATCCACAATCTGTCGTCACGCCGCAGGAAACGGTTTGTCGCCGTCAACTGCGCCGCGCTCCCTGACACGCTGCTTGAAAGCGAATTGTTCGGCCACAAGGCCGGCGCGTTCACCGACGCGAAACGGGACAAACCGGGGCGCTTCGAACTGGCGCATGGCGGCACGCTGTTCCTCGACGAAATCGGCGATATTTCGCCTGCCATGCAGGTGCGGCTACTGCGCGTCCTTCAAGAGCGACAGATCGAGCCGCTGGGCGGCGTAAAAGCGGTCCCGGTGGATGTGCGCGTCGTTGCCGCCACGAACCAGGACCTTGCCCAACAGGTTCGTGCGGGCAAGTTTCGCGATGATCTGTATTACCGTATTCGCGTGGTCTATCTGAAATTGCCGGCTCTCAGGCAGCGCAGGGAAGATATTCCGCTGCTGGTGAACCGCCTTATTGCCAAGTTTAACCGTTTGCAAGGAAAACATATTGAAGGCGTTTCCGACAGCGTCATGGCGCGGCTGATGGAATATGATTATCCAGGCAATGTGCGTGAACTGGAGAACATCATCGAACAGGCGTTCGTGTTGTGCCGGGGCGGCCTAATCGAATGTGAACATATCCCCCCGGAACTGCGTCCGTCCATTGCATTGGATCGTGAAGAACTCCGGCCCATGAGCCTGGAAGCCATGGAGCGTTTTCTCATCAGGGAAGCGCTCGAACGCCGCCAGGGAAATCGTAAGGAGGCCGCCGGCGACCTCGGAATCAACGTAAGCACCCTCTATCGCAAGACCAGAGCGCTTGGCATTGAAATACCGAAACAAGACGGGCGCGGACAGCGCCGTCAGTAGTGCATGTCGCACGATTATCCGGGCGTTATTTGAACCGGCGGCCCGTTCGCGGCGGCGCACCGCGCCGCAAAGAACTGGCGATACAACCGTTTTCATATGCATCCGAGACCTTTTCGTGGTCTGGCATGGACTTTGCTCATACACGCTAAAGGCGGATGTCGAGGGAGACTGAATATGAATGATGCCCTGTTCACCTATCGCCCGATCGGCGTCATCCACAGCGCGCACCACTACTTCGAGCGTTTCGGGGCATGGAGATTCAACACGCCTTTACCGGACCACTCACAACCAGTCTCTCCATGAGTGAAAGGCCGTCTGCTTCCGCATCATGGAGATTTCGCCGCCGTAGACCACGGCTGCAGGCGCCTTCTCCTGGCCGGGGTTATCTTAAACAATAATACAATATCATTTCCTCAATATCCCCATCTGTTTCTTGGGGCATGCACCGGCTTAATCTTCTGGCGCCAGTTAGGTCGTTTTCTTTTTTGAAATTCTCATCAAATGCTGATAGACTCAATGAGATGGTGCGCAATCTCTCGCAAGCTGGTTCTTATTGTATTCCTTGATATGTGCAGATTGTTAGAACGGAAGAGTGCAGGCAAGTTTAACCGATTCACGCATACTGCGTAGGTCAAGAGGTGAAGACGATGTCTCTGGTCCGACTGATTTATGTGAGCCAAATGACCGAGGAATGTGATATAGCCGCTATTCAGGACATCCTGAAGGTGGCCAGAAGCAGGAATCCCAAATGCAATGTTACCGGCATGCTTTGTTACGATCCGCGGTTTTTCATGCAGTGCCTGGAAGGGCCAAAGGATGCCGTCAATGAATTGTACGGTGACATTGCCCGGGATGGCCGCCATACTCAGGTTACGCTTCTCGAGTATCAGGATATCGAGAAGCGCAGCTTTGGCTCCTGGTCCATGGCCTTTATCCGGACCAATGATCTGGACGTGAAAATGCTGCGGAAATATGGAAGCCAGGGCAAATTTGATCCATTTTCGCTGAGTCCGGAACAAGCGCGAGACTTGGTGATTGAGATTGTGAAACAGAAACGCGAGCAATTGGAAGACCAGATGGATAATCGCGCCCAGTAACCGTCAGCCGGGCGGTACCATGGCGATTCTTTTGCAGGCAAGAAAAGCGAGACGAAAGGAGAACATTCGTGGAAAGACTTGGAGATGTCACTTTTCAAGGAAACCCACTAACGGCAATTGGCCCCAAACTGGCAGCAGGGAATAAAGCGCCCGATTGCCAACTCCTTGCGAATGACCTGACCATTGTGCGTCTGGCCGATTCGCGGGGGAAGGTCTGCCTGATTTCTGTGGTGCCCTCGTTGGACACGCCGGTCTGCGATATGCAGACGCGAAAGTTCAATGAGCAACTCGATGCGCTGCGGGATGACGTTGTGGGATATACCGTCAGCGCCGATTTGCCCTTCGCCCAGGCGCGTTGGTGCGGGGCCGCTGGCATGAAGAGAATGCAGACCCTTTCCGATCACCGGGATATGGCGTTCGGAAACGCCTATGGCACGCACGTTAAGGAACTAAGATTGGAGTCGCGTGCCGTCTTTGTAATTGATGGAGCCGGTGTTATCCAACATGCGGAATATGTCAAGGAGATAACTCAGCATCCAAACTACGACGCGGCGCTGGACGTGATAAAACGAGTTACGATCTAATTCATGCGCTGCCGCTTAAAAGACATTGAGACGCTTCTATAAGAAAAAAGGGCGTAGTCGCTTTTCTCAGGCTACATGATCAAGCCCCCATCTTTTTCAAGTCTTCAGCGAGTGTGGCAATGCCTTTAGCCTTTGTCGCAGAATTTGGCGATTAATGAAGCTTTGCTTCATGTGCGAAACAAGCCGAATTAGACACTTGTGTTAAGCCACCACAGGGAGGCATTAAGGATGGTGGCAAAACTGACCCAAAGCCAATAGGGGAGCAGGAGCAAAGCGCCGAGACGCGACAGCGGATAAAAGGACATGCCTGTTGCCGCGATGGCGACCCACAAGATCAGGATGTTGACGAGGGCAAGGCCGGGGCGTTGCATGCCAAAGAACAGGGGTGTCCAGAGAGCATTCAGGACCAGTTGCCCCACAAAGAGTCCCAACGGCCAAGTCAGGTTTTCAACGCTTCCCTTTCGCCAGACCAGCCATGCAGCAACGCCCATAAAACAATACAACACGAACCAGACCGGCCCGAAAACCCAGTTTGGCGGATTAAACCAGGGTTTATTCAGACTGTCATACCAGTCACCGGGGCCTGATATGGACAGAACAGCGCTTATTGCCGGGGCCAGAAATGCAAGAAGAACAAACATGGCCAAGACGACAATCTGTTTGATCATTTTCGAACTTTCCTTCTCGTAAGACAAGACCCGTATTGGAGCGCTGGAGCGTCATTCATAGAGTCATTCGCCCGCATTCTGGAATCTTAGGTGCTTTGCGAAATGCCTGTCCAACTTGGACGTATGGTTCACGAGCCAATCCAAAACGAAAATCTGTATCCTGAAGCAAAGAAACTCCCGTCCTGAAGAAAATTCTTCGTCAATCTCCTGTTTCAGCCTTGAAAAATATTTCGAAAAACGTCTGTGCTGCGCTTCCTGCTCAGCGAGAAATGGGTATCCCGCTTCCTTCATATATTCTTCTTCCGCATTGAAATGCTCATGAACGTATTTATCGAGAAACGCTATTACCGATTCAATGTGAGATGCGCTCGGAGAGTGGCGCACCGCCTCAACAAACTCATTGACGCAAGCGAATAGTTCGCGGTGCTGGCGGTCTATTGTTGGATTCCCAATTGTCAAGTCAGGAGTCCATTGGACGGACAGCGCAACCTCTCCTGTTCCTTCATGAATACCCGTTTCAAGAAAGCGTCGGCATCGCTCAAGATAAATTGCTGCAGGTTTATCGTCGGGACATGCGGCGATACATTGCGAAAGCAAGGAAACCGCTTTCGGAATATCCTTAAGATGGTAGCAAGCCAGAGCCTCCTCATATGTCTTTTTTGTCGTTTGTTTTGCTTTTTGCTGCTCCGGCAGGTCCGCATCAAATACTTCGTAAACTGACTGTGGTCGATCTTTCCCCTTCACTCTCACCCGGTCTGCAAATCGTATGTTGTATTCCGAAGGATCCTTCAATCCGTAGTATGTATGTTCACTTATCAGAAGACCGACGCCGTACGTTTTTGTCATCCTTTCGATTCGCGAGGCAAGGTTCACAGCATCACTGATGACAGTGTTATCCAAACGACTTTCGGTTCCGACTGTCCCAAGGATCGCAAGGCCGGTGTTCAACCCAATGCCGATTGAGATTGAAGAAAAACCTGCAATTCTCCTCTCCTCATTATACTTACGCAGGGATTTTTGCATTGCTATGGCCGCCTTAACCGCATCATCTGCGTTTGTCGGAAAAAGAGCCATTATTGAATCGCCAATGTATTTATCAATGATGCCATGGAACTGTGCGATGGCGGGTGCCATTCGCTCCAGATATTCGTTGATGAAATTAAAATTCTGATGTGGATTCATGGCTTCCGACAAAGTGGTAAAATTTCTTATATCAGCAAAAAGAAAACTCATGCTCCTTTCTGTGTTGTCGCCCAATTTGATCTCGGTCACGCTGTCTTTCCCAAGTAAGTGCAGAATCTGGTGCGGAACGAAGCGGTCGTATGCGTTCATGATTGTCTCATGTGCAGAATCGTGTGTTCCGTTCTCTGGGACCGTCCCCATTTGACCACCTATCTTCGTCTAAGGGTTAATTCACATTTGCACATAGACTCAACACCGTTTTCTTCACCAGCCGATATGATAACACTTGCCTGTTTTTTTTCCCACTCAGAACAGGACAGGGCAAAGGAGCCAATTTTCCCTTCTTTCTGGTATGACCAAGATTGACGCGGTTTCATTCAACTGAATCTTGGAACCAATATCTGGAAAAGATCAAAAGGATGGTGAGGAATGATGTGACGGACGGCGCTGAGGCGCAACGTTTCCCCGAGCATGCAGTCGCGCAAGGCCCAATTGAAACACGAATGCTCAAACAGGCACACTGCGGGTCTGGAAAGACATGGAAAGGCGGTCTGTCATGATTCTGAGAACTATTGCGGGGATGGTGGCATTGCTTGGCGTTTCTGAATCAAAATCGGTGGAAGAACCCGAACTCTGGTACGCGGTGCCGGCCCAGGGATGGGTTGAGGCGTTGCCGCTGGGCAACGGCGCCATCGGCGCCATGGTATTCGGGGGGGTGAACGAAGAGCGCATTGCATTGAACGAGGACAGCCTATGGTCGGGCCATCCACAGGATGCGGATAATCCGGACGCCTTAAACGCCCTTCCTGAAATTCGACGTCTTCTTTTTGAGGGCAAGGTCGCGGCGGCGGACCGGCTGGCCAATAAAAGGCTCATATGCAAGGGCGTGGGGTCCGGTCGTGGCAATGGCGCCTACGACCCCTATGGCTCCTACCAGATGTTGGGCGATCTGCGTCTGACCTTTTTATCTGGAGAAGAGGCTTCAGAATACCGGCGCTCTCTCAATCTGGAAACGGGCGTTGCCCGTGTGTCCTATCGTATGGGAGAAACTCTGTACGATCGGACGCATTTCATCAGCGTTCCCGACAATGCGCTGATTATCCGCCTCGATGCTTCCGGCCCCCGCAGTCTGGACTTCACCGTGCGCCTTCATCGCGACCCGAAAAGCGGCAGTACGCGATGGAAAAACGACAGCACCATCCAACCGGCTGAAAGCACCGAAGAAACCGTAGCGCCTGTTCAGGCCGTTTCCCATGGTTCGGGCTGCTTGCTGTTGCGAGGGCAGGCCACCCCGGAAACGGGATTGTCCTTTGCCGCCGCACTCGCGGCAAAGCAGGAAGGAGGCAGCCTGAAGACCCTGCCCGATGCGCTGGAAATCCGTGACGCCCGAACTGTCACGCTGGTATTGAGCGCCGCCACCACGTATCGCCACGAAACGCCTGCCGTCGCATGTGTGGACGCGGTGAATGCCGCCATTGCGAAATCCTATGACGATGTGGAGCAGGCCCATATTGCGGAGCACAGCGCCTACATGAACCGGACGCACCTGCGTCTCGGCGGCTCTGTCCGGAACGGGCATCCTGTTGACCAACGCCTGGCTGCCCTGTCCGGCGGCCAAGCCGATCCGGGCCTGATGGCCCTGTATTTCCAGTATGGCCGTTACCTGTTGCTGGCCAGTTCACGGCCGGGAACGCTTCCCGCGAACCTGCAGGGCATCTGGTGCGACCATATCCAGGCGCCTTGGAACAGCGATTACCACCACAACATCAATGACCAGATGAATTACTGGCCCGCCGAGACAACCAATCTGCATGAATGCCACAGACCGTTTCTGGAATTCATTTCATCCCTGCGCGAACCGGGCAGAAAAACGGCTTCCATCCATTATGGGGCGCGGGGCTGGGTGACGCACACCATATCGAACATCTGGGGGTTTACGTCCCCTGGGGAGCATCCTGGCTGGGGCGCGTTCAGCGCCGCCGGCGGCTGGCTGTGCCGCCACCTATGGGAGCATTACGCATTTCTCCCCGACCGCGCTTACCTCGAGTGGGCCTATCCGGTGATGCGTGAATCCGCCGATATCTTCTTCCTGTTCAAAGCGAAATGCGCCGTTATTGCCGAACATATTAGACTGTCGGTAGGGATGCACGTTTTGCTGAAGCAGTGTTGTGTCGCCACGTAACAGGCAATTGGACCTCAAGCAGGAATGGGCGAGAGAATTCGATGGGGCATTCCGGTCACTGCGTTGCGTGCCACATATGTCACCCTGCTGATGGACACCACGGCAAACATCAAGGAGGCAACTTCATTGGGTCGGCATTCAACGGGAGACCTGACCATCAACGTCTATGCAAAGGCCCGGCAATCCGGGCTGCACGAAATCACCGAATGCGTCGGCGAAATGGCCTTGAATGGACCGGACATTCCGGAGGAAGACATGAGCATTACAGGATCATAACCGGGTGAAGTTTGGCAAGCCACCGTGTCGCCGCGACGCTGATGCGCTCTTACCGCGCCTTTTCCCCTTTGCCGGCCCCGCATGACATGAGACGAGGGCCATGTGTTTTCTGTGCCACTTTCCGGCGGGTCGCCCCGCCTTCGCGTTGCGAAACACCCTGGCCCGCGGTCTGCGCATTTGTCTTGGGGAATTGTCTTGGGACAGGGTATAATGCGGCGCCTGTGCCAGCGGGCAATCCCATTGCATACAGAAAGGTGGATGGTCCATGCCGCATTTTGAAATCGAGCGGAAGACGGAACTGCGCCAACTCCGCAATCGGTTGAGCGAAATTCAGGGCGCGATTT
>CAZLII010000150.1:0-8881 GCA_964559065.1 uncultured Nitrospirales bacterium
TCCCGTTAACGATGAAAAAACGAGAAATTTTCAAGGCAGTTTCCGGTCTTACAATGTGTTACATTGCAGCGGCGGCCTGAAATGGGAAAGAATAGGCGGAAGGGTGCATTGTGAAAATCCTGCATGTCTATAAAGATTTTGATCCGCCGGTGCGGGGCGGGATGGAGCGGCACATCGCGCTGATGTGCCGTTTTCAGCGGCAGTGGGCGGAGGTGGAGGCGCTGATGTGCAGCCGCAGCCTGCGCACGCGGCGGGTAGTGCGCGACGGGACGCCGGTGACGGAGGTGGGCGAGTGGGGGCGATTCCAGAGCGCGCCGGTCGCGCCGATGTTCCCGTGGCATTTGCGGCGGATGCGGGCCGACGTGGTGGTGGTTCACAGCCCGAACCCGACGGCGGAGTTGTCGTGCCTGGCGGCGCGTCCGCGCGGGCGCATGGTCGTGCGCTACCACAGCGACGTGGTGCGCCAAGCGTCCGCCATGCGGTTTTACAAACCGCTGCTGATGCAGTTTCTCCGCCAATCTGCTATCATTCTGCCCACATCGGAGCCGTACCTGAACACGTCGCCGTATCTGGCCGAAGTGCGGGAGAAATGCCGGGTTGTGCCGTTGGGCATCGTGGCGGAGATGTTCGCCCATCCCGACGCGGCCCGGGTGGCCGCGCTGCGGGCGGCCTACGGCGGCGATTTTGTGTTGTTTTCGGGCATGCACCGCTATTACAAGGGGCTGCCCTGGCTGGTGCGGGCGGCCAAGGCCATCCGCGCCAAGGTGGTGATCGCGGGCGACGGGCCGGAACGGCCCGCGTGCATGGCGCTGGCAAAGGAACTTGGGGTGGACATCGCATTTCCCGGCAGCCTGGAACACGAGGACCTGGTCGCGCACCTGCATGGGTGCGCCGTGTTCGCGTTTCCGTCGGTGGCGCGCAGCGAGGCCTTCGGCATCTCGATTCTGGAAGCGCACGCCTGCGGGAAGCCGGTCGTGGCCACGCGCCTGGGCACGGGCGTCGAGTTCGCCAATCTGGACGGAGTGACCGGGCTGAACGCGCCGCCGAGCGACGCGGAGGCGCTTGCCGAGGCGATCAACGCGCTGCTCGACGACCCGGACCGCGCCCGGGCGATGGGCGCGCAAGCCCGGGAACGGGTCTTGCGCGACTTTGACGCGGAGGCGGTGGCGCGGGCGGAATTCGACATTTATCGGGAAATCGCAGGATAATGCGCTGGTTCATGCAACAACATTATTTCCTTTACCTATACACGCTGTCGGCGTCGTTTCTGCTGGCGCTGGGGCTGACCTATTTGATGCGGCGCCTGGCGCTGCGATGGGATTTCCTGGACCACCCTGGCGACCGTAAAATCCACCATTCCCCCATTCCACTTCTGGGCGGCGTAGCCATCGTCATCACCTTCTATATCATGGTCTTCGGTCACATGGTCCTGTTTGCGGTGATGGATCAATACGGCCCGGAGTGGATCGAGCGGAACCTGTCCTCGCATTTCGGGGAAAACAGCGGGCTGAAACTCGCCGGGGTGCTCCTCGGCGGACTCATGATCTTCGTGTTGGGGGTGGTGGACGATATGAAGGTGCTGACGCCGTGGACCAAACTGCTGGGCCAGATTGCGGCGGCGGCTGTGCTGGTGCTTGCGGGCAACCGCATCGAGATGTTCGTGCTGTCAAACTGGTGGCTGTCGGCCTTCGCCACGATTTTCTGGGTGGTGCTGATCGTCAATTCGATGAATTTTCTGGACAACATGGATGGGTTGTGCGGGGGCGTATCCATCATTGCGGCCTATTCCTTCTTCTTGTGCCTGCAACCGCATGAAGACCAACTGGTCCGTTTTTTGCTGATGATCTTCGCGGGGTCCGTGGCGGGTTTCCTGTATTTCAATCTCAGCCCCGCGCGCATCTTCATGGGCGATGCCGGGGCGATGTTCAACGGGTATTTCCTGGCGACGGTGGCGGTGCTGGGCACTTTCCACGTGGAAACGACGCCGTCGCGCATCGCCATTGCCGCGCCGCTGTTGGCGTTAAGCGTGCCGCTTTTCGATACCATCAGTGTGGTCTTTCTCCGGGTGCGCAGCGGCCAGAACATCATGCTCGGCGACAAGCGCCATTTCTCGCACCGGCTGGTGGACCTGGGCATGTCGCCGCATCAGGCGGTGGCGTTCATTTTTCTTGTGGCGGGGGTGGCGGGGCTGGGCGGCGCGCTGCTGCCCTTGATGGACCTCGGCGGCACGCTGATCATCCTGGCGCAGACCGCCGGGTTGTTCCTGCTCATCGTGCTGCTCATGAACGCCAAGCGGCGCAATGGCGGCACTGAATCATGAGCAGGCGGCAGAAGCGCGGCGGCAACGCCGCCGGAAAACGCGGCGAAACGGCCACAACAGTCCTTTCCACGTCAACACCGAACCGTTGCGGTCCGGCATGGTGGCCGGAAGAGTTCTGCCGTCCGCGGACGGCATGGATTCTTGCGGGGGCGGTCGTCGCGTGGGGGGTATTGCTGTTTGGTCTTGCGGCCATGGACCGGCTGCTGTGGCTGAAGATCATCATCGGCTGGCTGGTGGGACTGTGGCGGCCGGACATGGTGAACCCGTACCCGTGGGACCTGGCCGGCGTGTGGTGGTGTCTGGGCGCCACGATGCTGGCGGGGCTGGCGCATCCGGCGGTGGGGCTGGCCGTGCTGGGATTTCTGCGGCCCTGGCTGGACGGCTACACCTATCCCCGCGACAACGTGTATTTCCTGTGGGCGGCGGGGGTCTTGTTCGCTTTCTGGAGCGCGCGGGTGATGCTGCGGGGCGAACGCATCCGCTTCAAGGCGCCGTTGCTGCTGCTCGGAACTTTTCTCGCGGTGGCAGCGGTAACCGGCGCGGCCAGCATCCAGTTTGACCGCACCTACCGGGAGTTGTTGAACTGGTGCGGGTACTTTGCCCTGTTTGCGTTGGCCGCAAACACGTTGAGTTCCCGGAGAATTTCCAATTTCCTGCTCATCGCGCTGGCCGTGTCCATGGCCGCCGAAACCATTTTCAGCCTGCTGCATTTCCACTATCTGTTGCCGTATTTGCGCAAAATGGTGCAGAATCCACAGGTATTGCGCTACTTCTTCGATACCGACGTCATGACCCCGGAACTGGCCCGGCGCTTCAACGTCAACCGCGCCTTCGGTTCCATGCTCTTTCCCAACGCCCTGGCGGCGTTCCTGATCCTGGGGCTGCCGTACCACGCGGCGGCGGCGGTCACGGAGTGGCGGCGGGTGAAGGGCCTGTGGCAGCCGGCGGGCGAACCGGAAAAAGCCGTTGCGCGGCGCTATCGCGCGCTGGCCATCGGCGCAATCGTGTGGTTTGTGGTGTTCCTTGCGCTGTACGCCGGCGGCCAGTTCGCCGCCATGTATCAGTATGAAGACGCTTCGTTGTCGAGCGTGATTATTGGCGTGGGCATCGCCTCGGCGATTGTGGCGCTGTTGCCCGCCGTGTTTTTCTTCTGGGTGGCCGACGGCTATGGGACGGCGGTGTCCGGGCGGACCATGCTCGCCGCCGGGCTGAGCCTGCTGACGGCGCTGCAGTGCTGGGCGCTGTGGCTGACCTATTCCCGGGGCGGCATGCTCGCCCTGATCGCGGGCGGCGGCGTGGCCGCCTTCCTGTATTGGAGCCGATCCATTCCGCTTCCGGGCCGCCGGCTTGCCAAGACCGCCGCCCTGGCGCTGGTGGGCGTTGTTGCGGCAGGCATGCTGCTGGGAAGCGTCGAAAGGGCCGAAAACGCCGCCATCCCCGCCGCCGAGAGCACGGCCGGCCCCAGCGCCGAGGTGACCGAAGAGGGGCTTCAGGTGACGTTACAGGACCTGGCCGACCCGGCCACCATGGCGTTGCGGCTCACCTACTGGCGCGTGGGATGGCGGATGTTCCGGGACCATTGCTGGACCGGCGTCGGATTGAAGAATTTCGGCATTGCCTATCCCAAGCACCAATACCTGGGCGCGGGCGAAGTGAAAGAGGCCCACAACAGTTTTCTGCAGGTTTTCTGCGAAACGGGCATTGTGGGCGGCCTGCTGATGCTGGCGTTCTGGGCTTGGGTGGCGGTCTGGGGCGCGGGCCGCGTATTGGGGCAGGCGGACCGCAGCGAGCGCCTGATTCTCGCGGGATTGTTGGGCGGGATGCTCGCATTCCTGGCGCATTCGGCCATAGACATCAACTTCTCCCATCCCTCGTTGATGATGTTTATTATGCTCTACGCGGGCATTTTCTGCGCGCGCGCCGCGCGAATTCCGGCGGCGCCCGCGCCGGAAATTGCGGACAGCGACCGGCATTTGCCCAGTCAGATCGCCGGGATGGCCTTCCTGCTGGGGATGGCCCTGCTGCTGGGGTTGAGCGTGCGGGTCTTCGCCCTGGACCTCGCGCTGACCCGCGTCTCTTTTATCAATCTTGGCAATCAGGACGAATTGATGCGCAGGTATCATGCCGGGCGGTTCTTCACTGAGGAGGTTCAATACAACGCCTGGGACCGCAAGCAGGGCAAGGACCTGCCCGATCCGCGCATCGGATTCTCCACCGCCTACGCATTCATTGGCAACGTGGAGTTGCTGCATCGCTTCGGCCCCGTGATCGCCCCGCTGCCCGACCGCGCGCGCGGTGCGCGGCGGGTGCAGCCCGGCGAACCGGTCCCCCCCAATGCCGTTCTGGTGATCACCTATCCGGTACGCGCCATATGGCGGGGGTTTCAGGCGGCGTATCGCTGGATTGATGAATTGGAGAGTTACGACGCGCGTTTTCCCTACGACCCCGACCTGGCACTGCATCTGTCGCGCTGGTGCGAACTGATGGTGACGGTGTGCCACGGGGAGGAATTGGCGGAGAAGCGGCGTGAATACATGGACCGCCTGCTATACTGGGCGCAGACAGCGGTCCGCCGCAGTCCCCTGCATGCCGATGTCTATATGAATTACGGCGGCGCGCTGTGGACCTACGCGGCCTTCGCACCGGGACCGGAAAAGGCGGAATGCTACCGGCTTGCCATTGAACAGTTCCGCCGTGCGGCGCAACTGACCCCCACCCAGGTTCTCCCGCCGATACATCAGGCCGATGCCTGCCGGAAACTCGCCGAGGCCTACCTGGAAATCGGCGATGACGCCAATGCCGACCGCTATCTGCAGGAGGCCGAAGCGCTGGACGCGCAGGTGGAGGCATTGCGCCAGGCGCGGCGGGCGCTGGGGCTGTGGGGGTAACCGGGATACGGCAGGCGCGGACGACCACGGATACAGGAACACAGCGAAGACATGAATTCACGGATGGCGGCATTGCGGGATGGGTTGCGGAAGGCGGATTGTGACGCTTTTTTCAGCCTGTCGCCCCCGGCCAATCACTACCTCAGCGGCTTTCGAGGCACCACCTCCAGCCTGGTGATCACGCTGGATGAGGCATATTTCCTGTGCGATTTCCGTTATGTGGAGCAGGCGCGGGAACAAGTGCGGGGCTATGAAATCCTGGAGGCGGTCGGCACGCTGGAAACGAGGACGGGGGAGCGCCTGGGGGCGCTGGAGGTGGAACGGCCCGGATTCGACCCCGCCGCGCTGTCGGTGCAGCAGCACAAGATGGTCCAAGAAGCCTTTGACGGGACGCTGATTCCCCTCGAGCATCTGCCCGGCACCCTGCGCGAAATCAAGGACGCTGGAGAGGTCGCGCGCATGCGCGCGGCCTGCGCCCTGACGGAACGGGCGCTGATGAATGTGCTGGAGACGGTGCGGCCGGGAGCGAGCGAGGCGGCTGTGGCGGCGCGGCTCGAGTATGAATTCCGCCAATTGGGGGCTGACGGGGCGGCTTTTCCGGTCATTGTGCTCTTCGGGGCGCGCAGTTCGCTGCCGCACGGCATGCCCGGAAAGACCCCGCTCTCGGAGGGCGACATCGTGCTGGTGGACTGCGGCTGCATCCTGGACGGGTATTGCGCTGACTTGACTCGCACTTTTGTATCCGGTAGGATCACGGGGGATTGGTTTAAGGAGATTTATCAGGCTGTTTGGCAGGCCCAGCAGGCGGGTGTCGCCTCTTTGCGGGCCGGCGCAACGGCCAAGGATGTGGATGCCGCAGCCCGGCGCATCATCAACGATGCGGGCTATGGCGCGCATTTCGGACACGGTCTGGGGCATGGGGTGGGTTTGGAAGTGCATGAAACGCCCCGGCTCAATATGCAGTCGGAGACCGTACTGCAGGCAGGCATGGCCGTCACGGTCGAACCGGGAGTTTATTTGCCGGGCCGTGGCGGCGTTCGGATAGAGGATTTGACGGTGGTCACCGAAACCGGCTGCGAGGTGCTCACCGAATTGCCCAAGGAATTACAGGTTATATGACAGCGATATCCACGGCGGATTTTCGGAACGGTTTGGTGGTGGATTTGGACGGCCAGTTGATGGAAATCATTGAATTCCAGCATGTTAAGCCGGGGAAAGGCGGCGCATTCGTCCGCACCAAGTTCAAGAACGTGCTCACGGGCCGGGTCTTGGAAAGGACGTTCCGGTCGGGCGAGCGCATGGAGGAGGCCCGCATCGAAGAGCGGCGGTGGCAGTACCTCTATCACGACGGCGACTTGTATCACTTCATGGACCATGAGACCTATGAGCAAATGGAAGTGAACGCATCGGTGGTGGGCGATGCGGCGGAATGGATGAAAGAGAACACCGACGCGATCCTGGTTTTTCATAAGGGAAAGGTCATCAAGGTCAAAATCCCGCTTTTCGTGGAATTGGCGATCGTCAAGGCGGAACCCGGTGTCCAGGGCGATCGCGCCTCCAGCGCTACGAAACCCGCCACCCTCGAAACGGGAGCGGTGATTCAGGTGCCTTTGTTCCTGAACGAGGGCGACGTGGTGAAGGTGGATACGCGCACCGGGGAATACATCGAGCGGGTGAGTTGAATGCCTTGCACCGCGTGTCATCGCTTGGGCGATGCGCGCAAAAACGGAGGGTAGGCGCGTGGACCTGGGTGAACTCCAGGAATTGATAAAAATCCTTGAGGGGTCGCAGTTGGCGGAGATGGAGATCGAGGAAGAGGGGCGTCGCGTCCGCTTGAGCAAACTCACGGCGGCGCAGATGGCCGCCCCGATGCACTTCCTGACGAATCCGTCCGCGCAGGCGGTCCCGACCGCACAAAACCCTGCCGGCCAGGACCCCAGCAACCCCAGAGGCAACGGCCTCATCACCATTGATTCGCCCATGGTGGGCACATTTTACGCGTCTTCGTCGCCTGGCAAGCCGCCCTTCGTGCTGCCCGGCGACACGGTCGAGCCGAACCAGACGGTGTGCATCATCGAGGCGATGAAAATCATGAACGAAGTGACGGCGAAACTGCCGGTGATCATTGAAAAGGTGCTCGTGGAGAATGGGGAGCCGGTGGAATACGGCCAGCCCTTGTTCACCGCGCGCCCGCTGATATAGGGATTCAGGCAGGGCGGCGATGGAATCCCGCGAACCCAATGTCCCAGTGCAGGACGACCGGCCCGAAGCGCCGCAGAATCGCCCGCTCCGCAGAAACGCAGGTTCATGTTCAGACGCATTCTGATAGCCAATCGCGGTGAAATCGCCGTGCGCATTATCCGGGCGTGCCGGGAAATGGGGATTACCTCGATCGCGGTGTATTCCACCGCAGACCGTGATTCCCTGCACACCATGCTGGCCGATGAGAGCATCTGCATCGGCCCGGCGGAGGCGAGCGAGAGTTACTTGAATATTCCGGCCATCATCGCCGCCGCGGAAATCACCGACGCCCAAGCCATCCACCCCGGCTACGGTTTCCTGTCGGAAAGCGCCAAATTCGCCTCGATTTGCCAGGAATGCCGCCTCGCCTTCATCGGCCCGAATCCGAAAACCCTCTCGTTAAGCGGCGACAAGGCCGCCTGCCGGAAGGCGGTGGAGGCGGCGGGCGTGCCCGTGGTGCCGGGCAGTTCCGGCATCATCAAAGACCCCGAAGAGGCGGTGAAAATCGCCGAGAAGATCGGGTTTCCACTTGTGGTGAAGGCGATCCATGGGGGCGGGGGCAAGGGCATGCGCATCGCGCACAACGACGCCACGCTGAAGCATGATGTGGCCATGGCGGCGTCGGAGGCCCAGGCGGCGTTCGGCAACGGCGGGGTCTATCTGGAAAAATACATCGAAAGCGCGCGGCACATCGAGTTTCAGATCATTGCGGACCAATTCGGGCGCATTGTCACGCCGGGCGAACGCGAATGCAGCATCCAGCGTCGCCACCAGAAACTCATCGAGGAAACCCCGAGCACCGCGCTGAGCGCCTCGCTGCGGTCCCGCATGGCCAAGGCGGCCCTGCGCGCCGCGCGCGCGATAGGTTACACCAACGTGGGCACGGTCGAGTTCCTGCTTGGCCCCAACAGCCAGTTCTATTTCATCGAGTTCAACGCGCGCATCCAGGTCGAGCACGGTGTGACCGAGGAGGTGACGGGGATTGACCTCGTCCGCGAGCAAATCCGGCTGGCGGCGGGCGAACCGCTGGGCTACAGTTCCGTGATTCCCCGGGGAGCGGCCATCGAGGCGCGTATTTACGCCGAAGACCCGGAACTGAACTTCCGGCCCAGCCCTGGCATCATCAAGCGCTGCCACATTCCCGGCGGCCCCGGCATCCGGGTGGACACGCATCTCTTTCCCGGCTACGAGGTTTCGCGTTATTACGACGCGCTGCTGGCCAAGGTCATCGCGCGGGGCAAGAACCGCGAGGAAGCCATCGCCCGGCTCGTGGGCGCCCTCGAGGAATTCCTGACCGACGGCGTCAGCACCACCACCCGGCTCGCCACGCGCATCGTGCGCGGCGACCGGTTCCGCCGGGGCGATATCGGTCCCGACCTGCTGGAAGAATACCTGCCGTCCATCGGCTGAACCCTGGGAATGCGGAATGCGG
>CAZLII010000151.1:0-8838 GCA_964559065.1 uncultured Nitrospirales bacterium
CTGAGGAATGTTCTTGCTCCCTCTCCCTTTGGGAGAGGGGCGGGGTGAGGGGGAAAAGCGACAACCCTCTAACCCAAGTAACCAATACTGCTTCAGAAATTCTCGAGGAAAGGTTTGCCTGAACGGCCAGGCGGCAAGCCGCCCGACTGAAAGCGGTGGCAAGCCACCGCAGTTCAAAGGAAGAGGCATCTTCAGGTCTGACTGACCCATACGGCGTCCATGTTTTCTATCTTGAGCAACACCGAGAATAGATGTGGGCAGATGTTTTCATCGGGCATTGACGCCGCAGCAGGGCCTTGCTAGACTGAACTCATGGCGATTATGAAAACCGGGGAGGCGCTGTCATGAGTATTCGGCACGCGGCGGTTGCGGGACAGTTTTATCCGGGACATGCGGCGACCTTGCGGGCGGATGTCACGCGGTATATCCGCGAGTCGGGGGTGGAACCGGCGCCGGACCGCGTGGCGGGGATCATCGCGCCGCACGCGGGATACATGTATTCGGGACCGACGGCGGGTTTTGTGCTTGCGCGGGTTCAGGGCAAGCAGAGCACGCGGGCGGTGATATTGGGCAGATCGCACCGCTATCCGTTCGAGGGGGCGTCGGTGTATGTGGGCGATGCGTTTGAAACGCCTCTGGGGTTGACGCAGGTGGATGTGGATTTTGCGCGGGACTTGGCCAAAGAATGCGGCGGGATGCCGGATACGCCGCATCATGCCGAGCATGCGCTGGAGGTGCAGATTCCTTTCTTGCAGGTGGCGATGCCGGACACGCCGATTGTGCCGGTGCTGTTCGGTTCCGACCCGGATGAATGGCACATCCGGCTGGGCGAGCGGCTTGCAGCGATGCTGGACCCGTCGGACCTGGTCGTCGCTTCGACGGATTTGTCACATTTTCTGGCGGAAGCCAAGGCGAACGCGATAGACCGGCATACGATTGACGTGATATTGAGCCAGGACTGCCGGGCGGCGTGCGCGGGCGTGGCGGATGACACGTGTTCAATGTGCGGGGGGACGGCGGTGGTGACGGCGATGGCCTGTGCGCTGGCGAAGGGCGCGAATGAGTGGCGCCTGCTGGACTATCGGACCAGCGGCGCGTCGTCCGGAGACTATCACCGGGTCGTCGGTTATGCCGCGATTTCCATGGAGTGTGCTGCATGAAAACAACGGTCATGGATATTTGTGAAGCGCTGGAATCATGGGCGCCGCCGGGGTTGGCCTAGTCCTCGCACCGCATCGGCCTCAGCGTGGGCGACCCGGAAGCGCCTGTCAACCGGGTCTTGGTCTGCCTAAGCGTCACGCGCGATGCGTTTGCGGCGGCCAGGAAGACCAAGGCGCAGATGATTGTGTCGCACCATCCGCTGATATGGGAACCCTTGAAAACATTGCGCGCGGATGATCCGCATGCGCGACTGTGTCTGGACATCGCAGCGACGGGGATCGCCTGCTTCGCCATGCACACCAATCTCGACGTGGTCGCCGGCGGGGTGAGCCGCGTCTTGGGAGAAGCCATCGGCCTGCGCGACATGCGCCCTCTCCTGCCGGTAGCGCACGCGGCCATGGTGAAACTGGTGGCCTTCGTGCCCGAATCGCATCTGGCGGCGGTGCGCGACGCCGTATCCGCTGCGGGGGCGGGCGTTATCGGCAACTACACGCATTGTTCGTTCAGCGCCGACGGTATAGGCACCTTTCTTCCGGGCGACGCCGCGAATCCGTTCTCCGGCCAGAAGGGGAAGGTCAACGAGGAACCGGAGCGGCGTTTTGAAACGCTGGTCCCAAAGCCCCGGCTGGGGCGCGTGCTGGCGGCGCTCTTCGCGGCGCATCCCTACGAGGAGGTGGCGTATGACATCGTAATGCTGGAAAACGCTGATCCGTCGGTGGGGCTGGGGGTTCAGGGAATGCTGGAACGGGCGCAGCCTCTGGACCGTTTCGCGGAGCACGTGCGGAATGCCTTGAAACTGGAGCATTTGCGGGTGACGGGACCGGGGAAACGGCTGGTGCGCCGGGTGGCGGCGATTGGCGGATCGGGCGGTGGCCAGGTGGCGGCGCTTCCAGGCGATGTGGATGTGCTGGTCACGGGGGATGTGGGATACCATGATGCGCTGACCGCACAAGAACGGGGGCTGGCGGTGGTTGATGCCGGGCACGCGGGGAGCGAGCGCCCAATCCTTGAGATGCTCAAGCGGTTTCTGGCGGGGCGCTTTTCCGGGGTGCGGGTGTCGGTTTATGGGGAAACGGATTGTTTTCAATGGGTTGGCGAAAAAAAACGCAAGGGACGTAAGTGACAAAAGGGACCAGAGGGACCAGAAGGACCAGAGGGACACGAAGAACTGTAGGGAATTGTAGGGTGGGTGCAGCGTTAGCGAAACCCGCCGACTGATGCGGAGCGCGGAATTCGGAGTGAGGAGTGCGGAGTGTGGTGCGCCCTGCATGGTATGTATGTGAACGGCATTCTCTGATCCTTTCCACTGCATGCACGCAGTCGGGTATAATCCCATCTGAAAAGCGGCGCTGGACCGCATATGCTGCATGGGGCGGGTTTTTCGTTGAGGAATCTTTTCGTGAAACGACGTCTGAAGATATTGTTTGTCACTTCGGAGTTGACGCCGCTGGTGAGTACGGGCGGCCTGGCGGATGTGGCGGCGGCGCTGCCGCGCGCGTTGCATGCCCAGGGTTGTGATGTCCGCGTGGTAATGCCGCGTTATCGGAGCATCGCGGGGCATTACCGCGGCGAGCCGGCGGGCATGTGCATGGCGGACCTGGGTGTCAAAATGGAATACGGCGCTTTGCGTAGAACAACGGCGCCGGGGACGAAGATACCGCTGTACTTCATCGAGCACGAAGGGTACTTTGGCCGGGAACGGCCTTACGGCGTTGGCGCGTATGAGTACGATGACAATGCGGAACGCTTCTGTTTTTTTTCGCAGGCGGTGTTGCACGGCCTCGCGCAAAACGGCTGGAAGCCCGATGTCGTGCACTGTAACGACTGGCATACCGCGCCCATTCCTGTGTTTATGCGGACCCGATATCGCGCAGACGCCTTCTGGGGGCGCGTTCCCGCGTTGTTCACCATCCACAATATCGCCTTTCAAGGGCGGTATTCCGCGGACAAATTTGCCAGCACAGGCTTTGAACCCTGGCTTTTCTCGCCGCAGTACGTCGAATGCGAAGGTGACATGAACCTGATGAAGGGGGCCATTGCCTTCGCCACCCGACTGAACACGGTCAGCCCGAGGTATGCGCGCGAGATTCAGACACCGGAGTACGGCGCGGGTCTGGACGGGATGCTCCGCACGCGCAGCGGCGACCTGCGCGGCATTCTCAATGGCGTGGATTATGAACACTGGAATCCTGCAACGGACCCGCACATTGCCGCGAATTACGATGTGGATGACCTGAAGGGCAAGGCGGTCTGCAAGCGCGCCCTTCAAAAGACCTTTGGCCTGCCGCAGCGCAATGCGCCGGTCTTTGGCTTGGTCAGCCGCCTGTATTGGCAAAAAGGGGTGGACATATTGGCGGATGCAATGGACCGGCTGGCAGCGATGGAACTGCAGTTTGTCTTTCTTGGCGCGGGCGATCCGGAACTGGAAAACCGCCTGGCCGATATCGCTCGACGCCATCCGGATAAAGTCGCCGCTCGGTTCTCCTTTGATGCGCCTTTGGCGCACCAGGTCCAGGCCGGAAGCGATTTTTTTGTCATGCCTTCGCGCTATGAGCCGTGCGGACTGAGTCAACTCTACAGCCTGGCCTATGGAACGGTGCCGGTGGTGCGGAAAACCGGCGGTCTGGCCGACAGTGTCAGGGACGTCAACCCTGTCCATTGGAAACGCGGCGACGCGACCGGGATTACGTTCGTGCCGTTGACGCCGGAGGCGATACTCCGGGCGGTGCGCCGGGCAATGGAACTGTATGCGGACAAAAAACAGCTGGCAAAGGTGCGTCGGGCGGGCATGCGCGAAGATTTTTCGTGGGATCGGTCGTGTCGGGAATATATCCGCCTGTATGAAGAGGCCATTGCTGCGGCATGAACGCTGAGCGGACGCTGGAATTGATCAGTCCCTCCCCCACCGCGACAGAACGTTTGGGTGAGGCGCTGGCGCGCCTGCTGCCCGGGGGAAGCACTGTGGCGCTCTACGGGGATTTGGCCACGGGCAAGACCTGTCTGGTTCGGGGCATGGCGGCGCATTTTACCGGGAGGCGGGAGGCCCACAGTCCCACATTCACCCTGATTAACGAGTATCGGGGAAACCCGACGCTGTACCATATTGATCTATACCGGCTTGCCGGGCCGGAAGAAGCGGCGGAACTTGGCTGCGAAGAGATTTTTGATTCTACGGATGTGTGTGCGGTGGAATGGGCGGAACGCGCGGAAAGGCTTTTGCCGGATCGGTGCATACGGATTGTCATGCGTCATGCCGGAAATGACCGGCGCACTGTCCGCATTGCGGATCCGGCGTTGCTGCCGGAAGGCTGGGAAGAGGTCCTGCGCCTGGCGATCAGCGACGCGGAGTGATTAGCGTGCCGCCTGCCGCAGGGCGGTGATCAACTCTGCGGCGGAGGCGAAGCGTTCATCCGGCTGTTTTGCAATGCATTTCATGACGATATTGTCCAGCGCTTCCGGAATGTCATGCACCAGGGATCGGGGCGCTGCGGGCATTTGATTCAGTTGTTTTTCCAGGACATCGCCACCCTCAAAGGCCATTCTGCCCGTAATCAGTTCATAGAGCACCAGCCCCAGGGAATAGATGTCTGAGCGCGCGTCCGCGTCCTGGCCGCGCACTTGTTCCGGCGACATGTAGCACGGCGTGCCCATGACGATATTGGACGCAGTGATGCGGGCGTTCTGGAGTTTGGCCAGTCCGAAGTCCATCACTTTCACCAATCCGCCTTTTGCGATAAGGATGTTGTCCGGTTTGATGTCCCGATGGACGATGCCCTGTTGGTGAATGGCTTCCAGCGCGGAGCAGGCCTGAACCATTACGTTGACGGCTTCGCGCGGCGACAACCGACCCTTTTCCGAAACATAGCGGTGCAGGTTGACCCCCTCCACGTATTCCATGGCAATGTAAGCGCCGCCTTCCTGCGCGCCGATATCGTAGATGCTCACGATGTTGGGATGGGAAACCTTGGCGGCGGCTTTGGCCTCCCGCAGAAAGCGCTGCCGCAGTTCCGCGGAGTCATCCATCATGCTCCCCAGGAACTTGAGCGCGACGGGCCGGTCCAATTGGGTATCGCGGGCCAGATACACGACGCCCATGCCGCCCCGCCCGAGTTCGCGTTCAATCACATAACGCTGTCCGAGGGAACTTTCGACCATCTGCACAACGGCGGTGGGCTGGTCTGCCTTTGCCGCACCAGTCGCCGGGGCCTGTTGCCCGGCGGCGGAAGCGCGCATGGAGATGCGCGATTCCACGCTGGAAAGGCGCTGGGTGACGTCGCGGAACCCCATGTCCACGGTGCGGATTTTCTGGAGCACGGCGCGCGATTTTTCCAATTCGCCCAGTTGTTCGTAGGCCAGGGCAAGCATCCAGAAATAGTCTATGTTGGCCTTGTTCACACGGGCGCCGGTCAGATGGTTCTCCAACGCGGCGGCACAGTGGGCGTAATCCTTCAACTCGTAGAAACAACGCCCCAGGAGTGCGCGGGATTCGTCATAACGGGGGTTGTCTTCTTTCACCCGCTGCAGCATCGGAATCGCGGCATCCCAGCGGTGCGCATGCACCAGGGCGAAGCCCGCGCCGAAGAATTCCCCCGCCTTTTGATAACACTGTGCCGCGCGTAAGGGGTCGTTAGCCTTGGAATAGCAGTCTCCCGCGCGCCGGAATGCGCCCCCGCCTTCATAGGCCATGCCCGCCTCTTTCCAAAGTCCCTTGGATTCATAAAAGCGCCCCCCGATTTCGGCGGCTTCCTTGGCGCGCCCGGCTTCTTTCATGCAACGCGCCGCCTCTTCCAAGCGCCCCATGCGCAGCAGCACCGACCCTGCCCGCCCAGGATCGCCCACAAGACGGTAGAGTTGCAGGGCCAAATCGTTGCGTTGTGCGGCGTCAAAACGGCGGGCCAATTCCATGAAAAGCGCTTTGGCCTGGTCCGAATCCACGGCCGCCTTGGCCTTCTCCGATTCGAATGCGCGGAAGCATTGTTCCGCTGCGAGAAGTTGCTTGTCAGGAGCATCGGCGCTTGTCTTGAAGTACTCCAGAAAAGTCTTTGCCCCCTCGGCATGCCTTCCCCATTCGGCATAGCATGCGCCGGCCCCCACCGGGTCGCCCGCATTCTTGAAGGCGCGAACGGCGCGCCTGAATCGCCGCTTTTCAGCGTAAAAACGCGCCGCCGTGGCATGATCCCCGGCTTTCTCCAAAAGGCGCGCCGCCGCAACGGTCTTTCCGGCTTTGGCCAGTTCCATGGCAGCGCGCTGCTTGTCGCCCGCCTTTCGGTAGGCCCACGCTGCATCTTTGTTGCGATTTAACGCGGCATAGACTTCACCGAGACGCGCCCATTGCTTCTGCTTTTTCAACGATTGAATGGTGCTATCGGGGTCTTGCGCCGCCTCCAGTTGCTCTGTGAATCGGGGGTCCTTGTTCACATAGGCCGCGTCCTTGGGGATGACATCCTGCATCTTCTCCTTCATTCGCCTTTTGCGGATGATGGCGCGAATCCTGAGAAATGTTTCATACGCCAGCAGAAGGATGAGAAAAGTAAAGAACCCTTTCCATGCTGTCGCTTTCCATCCCGTTTGCGGGTCCAGGTTAAATGCCTGTTCTATCCACGACAGCGGCCATTGCAGCAGACCGTTCCAGTAGAATCCCAGCCACCCTTTGATGAATTCCATTGTTTTCTCCCGCAGTATTTGGCGATCCGCATTCGTGTTCGGTTAAGTAAGACCACTATGCGTCTATGCTCAATACTTACAGCCAGTTCAAGGGCCACACGAACTGTTCTGGATTCCCGCTTGCGCGGGAATGACGAATTCCGCAAAACGCCTCATTCTTACACCTCATTCCCGCGCAAGCGGGAATCCAGCAACACAAAACCGCGCGTTGACCGAACACGAATATGGCGATCGTGCTTCGTACAAAAACGGAATGACCAAATAGAATGGCCAACCTTCACATGTTCTGCGGATACCGCCGACCCTTTCCAAGGTCTGGAACGGGATGTATTCTATCACGCTTTGCGGCGGAAGTGGTTCCCGATGCATTTCCGAACGTTTGCCCGGAACGCTGTTGGTCGTGTAGAGTTCCCGATCTGCTTGGGTCACGAAACGATAGGGAGTACTCCTGGCCATGACACAATACACATTGACGCAAAAGAAGCCGCGCACAATCCGGTCGTTAATACTGCGCTGGACGCTGCGCCTTACGGGCGCGCTGATCCTGTTGTTTCTAATTGCTTTTCTGGCCGTTTTTCACAGTGCGCTCTACAACAGGTTTGTTAATTTTCCGCGTGAAGCGCGCGCATGGGAGGCGTTGCGCGCCCAGACCGAAGCAGTCTCCATCCAGCATGGGTGGAATGAGTATAAGGGGGTATGCCACAGCCACTCCGAGTTGTCGCATGATTCCGATGTGCCGTTTGAGGAGATTCTGGAGGCGCTCAAAATCGCCGGATCGGATTTTATTTTCATGTCCGACCACTGTATAGACGGCAAGGCGGATTATTCCCTCCAGTGGCGGGGCGTCTATGACGGAATTCTTTTCGCCCCCGGCTTTGAGATGCAGGACGGGTTTATGCCGTTCGGACTGCCGAGTGATACGGTGCTGGACTGCGGAGAAGACTTGGAAGTACTGGCGAAGCAGATTGATGCATTGGGGGGATTGTTGTTTTTCGCTCATGCCGAACAGGACCGTCGCTGGGAATTGCCGGAACTGGTGGGGATAGAGATTTATAACCTTCATGCGGATTTCTCGGATGAAAACGTGAGACAACTCGCCCCCCACATTCTGTTATGCCTTGGGGCGTATCCGGACCAGACGATCCGGCTGATATTTGACCGGCAGACGGAACTGCTCGCGAAATGGGATCGATTGAACGAGATCAAAAAAGTGGTGGGCATCGCCGCCAATGACGCGCACCGCAATGTTGGTGTCCGGGGTTACTATAGCGACAAGGGCAAATTGCTGCTCCACGAGGCCAATGCCAAAAAGATCGGCGAATACAACCTCAATTTCCTCACAAAGATGTTATTGCGGATTCTTTTCGGTCCTTTGGAGCCGGGAAAGAGGCTGTTTACGTTTCAACTCGATCCCTATGAACGTAGTGTGCGCTTTGTGCAGACCCATCTGCTGGCGCGCGAACTGACCGAAGAAGCGCTGTTGGATGCGCTCCGCGAGGGGCGCGTCTTTATCGCGTTCGACATGATTGCCGACAGCACCGGTTTCGCCTTTGTGGCGGAACATGGCGATGTCATGGCGGTGATGGGCGAGTCGTTGCCCTTTGCGGAAGGCATGCGTTTGCGCGTCGCCTCCCCCATCCCCTGCCGTTTCACCATCCTCTCCGACGGGAAAGTCATGCATGTGGGCGAAGGGCGGGAGACAACCTGGACGCCGCCCGGTCCGGGCCGCTACCGTGCGGAAGCGGAATTGGACATCCTGGGCGAATGGGTGCCGTGGGTCTATACGAACCCGATATGGATAGAAGCATCCTAGACCACGGTTTTTCGGCTTTTGGGAACTTCTACACACAAAAACTTTTTGGACAGTACTGGCTCTGTTACTCTGAAGATGTAAATCGTCCGCGTTTTTTGGCGACCATGGCGTTGAGGATGCCTTGTTTGTTTCGGTTGCCTCCGGCTTCGCCGGTGTAGGCGTCCATGAGGCGGATGTCAATGTAGCGACCGTGTTTGAGG
>CAZLII010000152.1:0-8837 GCA_964559065.1 uncultured Nitrospirales bacterium
CCATCACCATGCCGTAGGGGACGCGGCGTTCGCCCTGAAGCATATAAATCAGGAGGGGCATGGTGTACATTTGTTCCGTGCGCAGGACAATGAAGGCCCACATGAGGTTGTTCCAGGAGCCGATGAGGGTGAGGATGCCGAGTGCGGCGAGCGCGGGCTGGGCAACGGGCAATACGATACGCCAGTAAAGCCCGAATTCGGTGCATCCGTCCACGCGGGCCGCGGCGAGCAGATCGTCGTGCACGTTGGATTCAATGTATTGCCGCATCCAGAAGATGCCGAAGGCGCTGGCCGCGCCGGGCAGAATCATGGCCCAGTAGGTGTCAACCAATCGCAGGCGCGCAAGCATGACAAAGAGGGGGATCATGGTCACGGCCATGGGAATCATCATGGCGCCCAGCACGAAGGCAAACAGGGCTTCCCGTCCCGGCGCGCGGCGGAATTTGGCGAAGGCGTAGCCGCCGAGGGAACAGAGAAACAGGCTCAGCGCAACGTGCCCAAGGGCGATGATGGTGGAGTTGAGGAATGCGCCGGCGAGGTTCGTCATCTGGAACACGTCGGTGAAATTCGAGAGGACCCATGGTTCCGGGACAAACTGCGGGGGCATGGTGAAGATTTTCTCGCGGGTCTTGAACGCGGAAATGAAGAGCCAGTAGTACGGAAATATGAAGACCAACGCGATGGTCACCAGAACGAGCGCGCTCAACGCCCATTTCAACCGCGCAGAAAGGTGCATCCTCATGGAATCAATCCGTCCTGGGTTTGCGCCATTTCAATATGATCAACGAAGTCAGGAAGACGCCGACCGCCACCGTGTATGCGGCGGCGGAAGCGTAACCGAAACGGAAATCGGTGAAGGCCTGGTTGAAGAGAAACAGCCCGAAATTCGTGGAAGACATTCCCGGCCCGCCTCTGGTCAACACAAATACCTCGTCGAACATGTAAAATGTCCCGATGAGAGACATGATGCCGCAGAATACGAATGTCGGCCGCATGAGCGGCAGCGTGATATGCCACATCTGCCGCCAGCGCCCCGCGCCGTCAATGGTCGCCGCTTCATAGAGTTGAACCGGGATGCCCTGCAGCCCGGCCAACATCAACACCATGTTGTAGCCCGTCCACCGCCAAACCAGAAGAATGGATACAGAGACCTTTGACCAACGTTCACTCTCCAGCCAGGGGATGGGGTCTATCCTCCCCCACGGCAGCATCGCATTGCCGACTTTGATCAGGAAATTAAAAAGGCCGGACTCGGCGCTGTACAGCAGGCTGAACACAATCGCGATGACCACCATGGGCGTGATGCACGGCAGAAACACAGAGGTCCGGAGGAGTCCCCGAAAAGGCAATCGTTCGGAATTCAGCATCTGAGCGAAGAGGAAGGCCAGAAGAAACATGGGCGGGATGTAGATGACTCCGATGAGCACTGTATTCCTCAGCGAGGCGTGGAATTCATCGTCTTGAAAAAGGGTGATAAAGTTTTCGAAGCCGACAAAGGTTGCCGGGGTCAGGCCATCCCACTTGACGAAACTCAAGTAGAGCGAAAAAATCAGCGGATATATACCCAAAAGAACAAAAAGCGCGAAAAACGGGGAAATAAACAGATAGAAATGCCGGTTTTGCCACAGCCTATGCCGTAGTGTTTCGTGCGGTTTCAGGCTCATAATCCCGTCCTCGGCGCGACTTCCCGGCCCAGCCTGCGCTGAAGTTTCCGCTCCATGTCCTTTAGAAATGCCGCGTGGTGCAAGTGTTTGTCGTGCCACTGACTCAATCCCTGGCCGATGTATCGCAGGGCTTGATTCCAGTCTTCCGTGCGATTCAAAACGGGAATCTTCTCGATATCTGTGGCAAACAAGCGCCTGACCCGCTGTCCGCCGTAGAAGGGGTCCGGTTCATCGAAGAACGGATCGTCAAAGGTCGTCATGAGACACGGAAAGAGATCGAAATTGCGATATTGCGCCAACTGCGCTTCCTCTGTACACAGGGCGTATTCGACAAATTTCCAGGCGGCTTCCTTTTGCCGCCCCTGATCGGGGATGACCAGCACCGAACCGCCAAGATTACTGGTGCGCAACCCACCCGGATAGAACGCGGGCAGGCGGAAGACGCCCCAGTTGCCTGCGGTGGACTCGGCGTAGTCCTTGATCGAGCCGCCAAACCACACCGCCATGGGATAGGTTGCGATGGTGTCATTCTGCAATGAAGCGAGGTACTCGTGGCTGAACACATCCACGGGCGTCGCGATGCCGGAGATCAAAAGTCCGCGCAATACTTCCAGCGCCGCCACATTTTCCGGGGACTGGATAATGATCCGCCCGTGTTCGTCAAATACGCCTCCGCCGCTCTGCTGGATGAGAATCTCAAAGGTTCCGATCAGCCCCTGGGTGGCCAGCGCAAGCATCTTTGTCTGTCCGTTGGACAACTCCACGATGCGCCGGCCCATCGCGATATAGTCATCCCAGGTCTCAATGGCGTCCGGATCAATGGCATAACGCGCGAACAGGTCCCGCTTGTAGAAGACAGCGCAGGGGCCCATATCCCAGGGGATGGCGTAGATGCGCCCATCATGGACGCAGTTCTGCCAGAACGCGGGCGAGAAACGCTTCTCGTACTTCGCCGCGAGGTCGGTCAGGTCCATCATGCGCCCGCTGGGACCGAAGCGCGGCGCATCCACCAGTTGGAGTTGGGAGATATCCGGCGCGCCAACGCCGGCGACCAGCGAAAGCAGGAACCGCGATTGCATATCCGTTCCCGACATGTGGATGGAAACATTGATATCCGGATACCGGTCATTGAACGCGGGGAGTAATCTCTCCAGGCTGCCCGCGGCAATGTTCCAGCCCCAGACCTCAAGTTCGGCCTTCGGCGCAGCATCCGGGAAGGGTGCTTCATGTCGCGAAACAGGCGCCGCGCACCCTGCGGCACACACCAACAATACCCCGAGGCCATTGACATAACAACGCAACATCACATGCTCCTGCATTCCTGTTCGGTGAAGCAATATCTTAGTGCGTTCACACGCAATAGTTTCAACCAATTCGATGGCTGGACAAATTGTTCTGGATTCCCGCTTTCGCGGGAATGACGAATCTCGCAAGATGTCCCATTCCAGCGCGTCATTCCCGCGCAAGCGGGAATCCAGCAATGAAGAATCACACATTAACCGAACACGAATGCACGCTCCTGTGTTTGCCGATCAAGGGCCGTTGCGAAATTGATTATTCGCGCGAACGCGAAGCGCCGGAACAGTCCGCAAAACAGCGGAACGGGTTGTCATTATCAGACATGACATCACTGCGGACATCCTTGCGCCAACACGAATGAAAGCGGCTATTTCATGGATTCGCCGGACGCGCCCCGCACTTCAAATTCAATCACGCCCAGCGGGCCGTAATCCGCGCGGTAGCGACCGGGTTCGGCTTTCAGAATCTTGCCCAATGCGCCATTGGTGATGACCTGACCGGGTTGAATCGTATAGCCCTGTCGCAAGAGATGATTGACGGTCTTCAACAAAGTGCGCCATTGTCCCCCGGCGGCCATGTCGCCCCGCGCTTCGTTGATGCGTTCGCCGTCGCGCGTAAGGGTTATCTCGATGCTGTCGGGATCAATTTCGGCCGGGGCTTTTTCAGCGCCCAGAATCATTTCCTTGGCGTTGGCGTTCCAGGCCACAATATCGTTGGTCGTGGCGGGTTGACGCGCTTCAACGGCATGGCCCGGAACCTCGACAATAGCCAGCACGGCCTTCACATGCCGGCGCAAAGTGTCAATATCTTCAACAGGCGCCGTTATGGCTTTGTCAAAAACATAGCCGATTTCGTTCTCCACATGACGGTGCGGGTCCAAGGCCAGATCAATGACAATATTGTCGGTTGCATAGCGTATCCCTGAATTCAACATAACGCCGACGAGGGGAAAATCCGCGTCAGGATTCGCAACGCCTGCCGCCTTGAAACCGCCCAGCGTCTCGGTTTCCAGCATGCGCTTCACGAAATGTCTTTGCACCAGATAGGCATCGGCAAGAGAAGCGTCCGGATGCGCTGCGCTCATCTGGGGCATGGGCGTCCCTTCGCGCCAGGCGTTGAAAATGCTTTCGGCGAAAGGAGCGGCCCATTCCGGCGGCTCAACCGCAGCCGTCATGCGCGGCACAAGAAAAAGGATGCTTATCAGAAAGAAATATGAAATTGCGCTCTTGTGTACATTGTATCTCAGCATGGTTGTCGCTCCTGTTTGTTTTCCTGGCCGTCAAATCATGTCTTTGATGATACACTTTTCCCACTTGCCGGACGAACCAAGAACAGACGCCACATTGCGAGTTCCAAACGGAAAAATGGAAATCAGAAACGCGGCAATTCCTGCGGGAGGCGCAAGGCCTCTTTTTCCATTGTGTCATGCCCAGGCGTTGTGGGCGTGGATGTAGCAGAGGAAGGCGTAGAGGAGTTTTGCGGCGAGAAACTCTGAGGGCTTGTGGCCGCAGGGGCACAGTTCCACAATGTCGAAGCCGGCGACACGCCTGGCGCGCGCCACGGCATGCAGAAGATCCGTCACCTGATACCAGTCCATGCCACCCGGCTCCGGCGTGCCGGTGGCGGGCAGCGCCGACGGGTCGAAGCAGTCCAGATCAATCGTGACGTACACGGGATCGGTCAACTGGTCCAAGGCGCGGTCCATCCAATCCGGGGCGCGGCGCATCTCATGTGCGTAGAAAGTGCGTTTCGGCGGCAGGCTGGCGTGTTCCGAGGCGTCTATGCTGCGAATGCCCACGGCGACGGTGACGTTCACATGTTCTTTGATCCGGGCCATGATACAGGCGTGGCTGAGCGGATCGCCTTCGTACTCCTGGCGGGTGTCGGCATGGGCGTCCAGTTGCAGTACGCTCAGACCTGGATAGGCCGCCGCCAGCGCCCGCACCGGCCCCAGCGAGACGGAATGCTCGCCGCCGATTGTCACCACGAATTTGCCGTCGCGGTGCAGCGCCGTAACGCGCGCGTGCGCGGCCTGGACCATTGCCTGCGGCGTATCGGCGACAATGGGATCCGCGACATGAATACCGGCGCGATACGCCTCTGCGCCGGTTTCGATGTCGAACCATTCGAGATACGGGGACGCATTCAGGATGGCTTGCGGCCCCTTGTCGGCCCCTTTGACCCATGAACTGGTCTTGTCGAAGGGGATGGGCAGCAGCACCACGCGCGCATTTGCGTATTCGCAGTATTCCGCCGGGAAGTCGCCAAAGCGCATGCCGGAATGCTCCCGTGTTCGCCGCGATCAAGCAATGAAGACGGCTGCGGAAATGGCCGTGGTCCACAGACCGTATTCGTCGCCTTCCGACGCGACACTGTAAGCATGGGTGCGGATGATTTGCCCGCTGGCTTCGTAGATTTGCTTACGCTCGTCCCAGGCGACATCGGGATCAAACTCAATGCCCAGCGTGGTCGCAAGCATGGTGGCCGCCAGGTCCTCCGCGTATTCGCCGGCCGCTTCCGAGGTCAAACCGTAGCCGTGATGTTCAGAGATGTAGCCGTGCCGGTCACTGTCATTGGGGACCGCCACGCCCACCGCCGCCGTAATCAGGCGGCTGGGTTCGTTGGTCTCGCTGCGGGCCATCACGCAGTATACGATCTCGCCCGGCTTGAGCAGTTTCAGACCGTCCTCGCTGGAGACCACCTCGCAGCGCGGCGGCAGGATGCTCGACACGTAAACGAGGTTGAACGACGCGATGCCTGCCGAGCGCAGCGCCGCTTCAAAGGACGCCAGTTTGTGTTTGTGAACGCCAAGGCCGCTTACAAAAAAAACCTTGGTTGGCAGGATATTTGTACCCATCGCAGTACCCTTTCACAGATACATCCCAGCGTTGCCCATCGCATTCCGGAGATACTTTGTTGTCCTGATGCCACGCACCGCCGGGTTTCCACGCCCAAAATTCCCGGCGGCAATACAATGTGGGGGTGCGCTATTATCCATAAAAAAGCGTCGGATATCAAGAAAACACTTTGCACGGAAATTTGTGGCGCAGCGCAGCCCTCGCGGGGAGGCCATAGCGCACACCCGGGATATCGTTCACAATGCCCGAGTAGAATGGAAGCCAGATTCAAGCGTTGAGTCAATGGTCATCCATCGGCAATAATAGCGATGAGTAACGGGCGCAGTCATTTCAATAAGAGCATGATGCAGGGGCGGGCGCCCCATAGAGAAGGAGGTTGTCTTGGCGAAAGTAATGATCATCGGCGCGGGGGGCGTGGGCAATGTCGTGGCGCACAAGTGCGCGCAGGCATCGGAGGTGTTTACCGAAATCTGCCTGGCCAGCCGGACCCTGTCGAAATGTGAAGCAATCGCGCGCGATCTGCCGCGCCAAATTGAGACCGCACAGGTGGACGCCGACGATGTGGACACGCTGAGCGCGCTCATTGACCAGACCCAGCCGGATGTCGTCATCAACGTTGCGCTGCCCTATCAGGACCTCTCCATCATGGAGGCCTGCCTGCGCACGGGCGTGCCTTATCTGGACACCGCCAACTACGAACCCCCGGACGAGGCGAAGTTCGAATACAAGTGGCAGTGGGCCTTCCACGACCGATTCCAAGAAAACTACCTCATGGCGGTGCTCGGCTGCGGCTTTGACCCCGGCGTAACCAACGCCTTCTGCGCCTATGCGCAACAGGAATTGTTCGACGAAATTCACACCATTGACATCGTGGACTGCAACGCCGGGGAGCATGGCCACCCCTTTGCGACCAATTTCAACCCAGAGATCAACATTCGAGAAATCACGCAGCGCGGAAAGTATTGGGAAAACGGGGAATGGATCGAGGTGGACCCGCTCTCGATTTCCCAGGAGATTGATTTTCCGGAGGTCGGCCCGCGCAAAGCCTATCTCATCTACCATGAGGAGGAGGAATCACTCGTCAAGCACATCAAGGGCCTCAAGCGCATCCGATTCTGGATGACCTTCAGCGACAACTACCTCACCCACCTGCGCGTGCTGCAAAACGTCGGCATGACGCGGATTGACCCCGTCATCTTCGAGGGCCGCGAAATCGTGCCCATCAAATTCCTCAAGGCGCTCCTGCCCGACCCGGCCTCGCTGGCGCCCAATTACAAGGGCAAGACCTCCATCGGCTGCATCTTCGAGGGCGTCAAGGACGGCAAGCCGAAAAAGACCATGCTCTACAACGTTTGCGATCACGCCCAATGCTACCGCGAGGTCAAGGCGCAGGCCGTGTCATACACCACCGGCGTCCCCGCAATGATCGGCGCGCTGCTCATGGTGACGGAGCAATGGCGCGGGGCGGGCGTCTTCAACGTCGAACAACTTGACCCTGTCCCCTTCCTGGACCTGCTCAACCGATACGGCCTGCCCTGGAAGGAAAAGCCGCTGTGATGCCGCGCGCCGAAATGCCGGAGAATTTCCGCTTTGTGGAGTCGCTGCGCACGCCATGCTATGTCGTGGACGAGGCCCTGATCGAGCGCAACCTGGACATTCTGGCGTCGGTGCAGAAGCGGACCGAGTGCCGCATCCTGCTCGCCCTGAAGGGCTTCGCGATGTGGAGCCTGTTTCCGGCCATCCGCAAACGGCTTTGCGGCGTGGCGGCCAGTTCGCTGCACGAGGCGATCCTTGGCCGCGAGGAATTCAGCCGGGAGGTGCATGTCTATGCCCCGGCTTATCGCGATGATGAATTTGAAGCATTGCTCGAAATCGCCGACCATATTGTGTTTAACTCGATTTCACAATGGCAACGCTTCCGGAGCGCGGCGCTGCGCGCGGCGCGGCCCGTCAAATTCGGCCTGCGCATCAACCCGGAGCATTCCGAAGTCGCCGTGCGACTCTATGATCCCTGCGCGCCGGGGTCGCGCCTCGGCATACGCCTCGCGGATTTTGACGCATCGCAGTTGCAGGGCATCACCGGCCTGCATTTCCACACCCTCTGCGAGTTGAACGCCGACGCATTGGAACGCACCCTCCAGGTCGTCGAACAGAAATTCGGCCCATGCCTCGACCGGATGCAGTGGGTGAATTTCGGCGGCGGACACCACATCACGCGCGAGGATTACGACGTTGACCGCCTCTGCCGCATCATTGAGGATTTTCGCGCGCGGCGCAGTCTCCTGGTCTATCTTGAACCCGGCGAGGCCATCGCCCTGAAAACCGGCTATCTCGTCGCCTCCGTGCTGGACATCGTGCACAACGAGGTGGACATCGCCGTGCTCGACACTTCGGCCACCGCGCACATGCCCGATGTGCTCGAAATGCCCTATCGTCCCGTCGTGGAAGGCGCGGGCGATCCCGGGCAATACCCCCACCTGTACCGACTCGGTGGTTTGACCTGCCTCGCGGGCGACGTTATCGGCGACTACTCCTTCCCCCAACCGCTCCAGATTGGCGACAAATTGGTCTTTCACGACATGGCCCACTACACCATGGTGAAAAACACCACCTTCAACGGCGTCCGCCTCCCCGACATCGTCATCCACGATTCCCGAACCGGCCAGTCCCGCCTCGTTCGTGAATTCACCTATGACGACTACAAACGCCGTCTCTCGTGAGTGGGGTTGTTCGTCCGGCGCCTGAGCGGTGTTGCGAAGCGCGTATTTCTCAAACGGCGTTGACTTGGAGTAAACTGTCGGGGTTCGACTCTTAATGATTGCGGGCGGAAAGCATTTTCAGGAGGAAGCATTAATGGGCCAGCAGATGAAAGACAAGGCGGCGCGACCCACGCGCCGCGAGTTTATGCGCACAGCGGCGGCGGGAACCGCCATGGCGTCATTCGGGATTCTGCGCAGCGCGCATGCGCAGGGCGGGGCCATGTTGAAGGTGGGGTTGATCGGCTGCGGGGGGCGCG
>CAZLII010000153.1:0-8832 GCA_964559065.1 uncultured Nitrospirales bacterium
CACGGATATGGACAGCGGCGCTCAGGAGTTTTTCCGCGTCGGTGATGGGAAAGAGGTCGAGCGCAACAAGGCTGGGGGCGTTGTTTCTCATGCTGACGCGGGCGCGGAGCGAGATGATCTCGTCCTGCATGAGCAAACCAGCCTTTTGTTCGTACAAATCGCTGAATATCGTCACTTCACAGCGACCTTCGAGCGATTCCACCGTAAGAAAAGCCATTTTTCCCCTGCCGGTGATGTGGGTTTTCAGTTGTGTGATGATGCCGCCGAAAGAAACTTCCAAACCTTCCGGCAGACCGGGCAGGGCGTTCATGTCCAGGGTGCTGAAGCGGCGCAGGGTATCGGCGTGGCGCTGGAGCGGATGATTGGTGACGTATAGGCCGAGCATCTCCTTTTCGGTCTTCAATAATTCGTACTCCGGCCATTCGGGGAGGTCCGGCTTGACGTGGATGGTTTCTGCGACGCTTTCCATGCCGGTCAATTCGAAGAGCGAGGTCTGGCCCGAATCGCGATCGCGCTGGGCGATTTGCGCCTCGCACAGGGCGCTCTCCAGCACCGCCTCGATCTGACGCCGGTTCCATCCCGTGCTGGCGAAAGCCCCCGCCCTGTTCAGGCTTTCCAGGAGCCGTTTGTTGGCGATGCGTGATTCCAGGCGTCGGCAGAAATCGAAGACATCCTTGAATGGACCGCCGGATTCGCGCTCGGTAACAATCGCCTCCGTCGGCCCCACCCCCACATTCTTGATCGCGCTTAACCCAAAGCGTATGGCGTTTCCTTCCACCGAGAATCCCGTGAAACTGTGGTTCACGTCCGGCGGCAACACGTCAATGTTCATCCGCCGGCACTCTTCGACATACACCGCGACCTTGTCCAGATTACCGGATTCGCTGGTGAGCAGGGCGCACATGAACTCGACGGGGTAATGCGCTTTGAGGTAGGCCGTCTGGTAGGCGACAAAGGCGTAGGCCATGCTGTGGGACTTGTTGAAGCCGTATCCGGCGAAGGTTTCGATCTTGTCGAAAAGTTCCGACGCCAGCTTGGCGGGAATACCGTTCCTCAGGCAGCCTTCGACAAACTGTCCCCGCTGCTCGGCCATGAGGTCGGCCTTCTTCTTGCCCATCGCACGGCGGAGAATGTCGGCTTCGCCCAACGAGAAACCCGCCAACGCCTGCACGATCTGCATGACCTGCTCCTGGTACAGGGCGATGCCGTAGGTTTCTTTCAGGATCGGCTCCAGTTTGGGATGATCGTAGCGGATGCGTTCGGGGTGATACTTGTTTTCGACGTAGGTATCAATGAACTGCATCGGGCCGGGGCGGTAGAGCGCCACGAGCGCGCATATCTCCTCCAGACTTTGCAGCCCGATGCGCTTGGCGAGGTCGCGCATGCCGGGACTTTCCAACTGAAAGACGCCGGTGGTCTGCCCGGACCGGAGCAATTCGTAGGTGGCTTCGTCGTTCGGCTCCAGGTTGTCAATGTCAATGGCAATGCCACGATGCTGTCTGACCAGCCGCGCGGCCTCATGCACCACCGTGAGCGTGCGCAGCCCCAGAAAGTCCATCTTCAGCAGCCCGATGTCCTCGACCCCCTTCATCTCCACCTGTGTGCATACTGTGTCTGAATTGGCGGCTTTGAAAAGGGCGATATGCTCAGTCAGGGGCTGATCACAGATGACCACGCCGGCCGCATGGGTGCCGCAGTTGTTGATGGTGCCTTCGAGACGTTCCGCCAGCCGCCAGAGCCGCGCGACCTGTGGGTCTTCAGCGATGATGCGGCGCAGGTCCGGTTCTTTTTCCAGGGCGCTTTTCAGGGTGATTTTGAGTTCTTCGGGAATGAGTTTGGCGATGCGGTCCACTTCGCCATAGGGCATGGCCAGCACCCGGCCTACGTTGCGGATCACCTGCCGGGCAAGCATGCGGCCAAAGGTGATGATCTGGCTGACATTGTCCGCGCCGTAACGGTCCCGGGCGTATTTGATCATCTCGTCGCGCCGGTTATAGCAGAAATCAATGTCAAAGTCAGGCATCGAGATGCGGTCGGGATTCAGGAAGCGTTCAAAGAGCAGGTTGTAGCGGATGGGGTCAATGTTGGTGATTTGGAGGGCGTAGGCCACGATGCTGCCTGCGCCGGAACCGCGTCCAGGCCCGACGGGAATCCCCGCTTCCCGGGCATACCGGATCAAATCCCACACCACAAGGAAATAGTCCACAAACTTCATTTCCTCGATGACGCGCAATTCAAAGCGGGCGCGTTCGAGAATCCCCGGAGGCACGGGCGCCCCATACCGTCGGGGCAACCCTTCCATCACCAGATCATGGAGGTATGCTTCCTTTGAACGACCTTCCGGCGGAACGAACTTCGGGATGAAACTCTGGTTGAGAGGAATCTCCGCGTTGCAGCGCTCTGCGATGCGCCGCGTGTTACGGACCGCTTCCGGACAGGAAGCGAAGAGGCGTTCCATTTCCTGCTGTGAGCGGAAGTAGAACTCATCGGTCTGGAAACGGAAGCGGTTGGGGTCTTCCATGGTGGTTTGGGTTTGGGCGCATAGCAGGACTTCATGCGCCTCGAAGTCCTCCCGGTCCAGGTAATGCGCGTCGTTGGTTGCCACCAGGGTCAGGCCGTACTGTTTCGCCATCTCTATCAGCACGGGATTGACGCGGCGCTCTTCGGGCAACCCGTGGTCCATGATCTCGATCAGAAAATTGTCTTTGCCGAAAATGTCCATGTATTTCCTGACGCTTGCGTGCGCGGCGTCAAGGTTCTCATTCAAAATGGCTTGCGGGATGCGTCCCCCCACGCAGCCGCTCGTAGCGATAAGTCCTTTGTGGTACTGGGCCAGCAATTCGTCATCCACGCGCGGCCGGTAATAGAACCCTTCAAGGTATCCGATGGTGCTCAGGCGGCAGAGGTTGTGATAGCCCGTTTCGTTTTCGCAGAGCAGGACCATGTGATGATACGGCGCGCCCGCCGCATTGGCGCTTTTTTCGGCGCGATGCACGGGCGCCACGTACAGTTCCGATCCGATGATGGGCTTGATGGCGCGTGCATTGGCCGTCTTGAAAAATTCCACGGCTCCGAAGAGGTTTCCGTGGTCGGTCAGGGCGCACGCGTCCATCCCCAGTTTCTCGCAGCGGTCGAGCAATTGCGGCAGGGTGTTCAGTCCGTCGAGGATGCTGTAATCCGAATGCACATGCAGATGAACGAAATCAGAACTCATTTCAAGCCAGCCACTCCACTAACATGTTCAACGCCTTATCGGCGGTCTGCCGCTTGATGTATTCGCGGTCGCCGGAAAAAGAACACCGTGCCGCGCGGGTTTCATCCGCGCGCGCTACCGCAATATAGACCAAGCCCACGGGCTTGTCCGTCGTGCCGCCGCCCGGTCCCGCGATACCTGTCGCCGAAACCGCATAATCGCTTTGGAAAAGGCGTCGCGCGCCCTCCGCCATTGCCCGCGCCGTCGCTTCGCTGACCGCGCCCTCCCGCAACAGGTGCTCCTCGCGCACCCCCAACACCGTCATTTTCGCCGCATTGGAATAAGCCACCAGCCCGCCCAAGAAAATCTCCGACGCCCCTGGTACATTGGTGATGCGGTGCGCAATCAAACCGCCGGAACACGATTCCGCCACGGCCAATGTCTTGCGTGATGCCGTTAATCGGCGCACAACTGCTTCTTCAAGAGGTTCCATCAGATATGCTTTTCACTCTATACGGGATATCGCACTGGGTTGCCGGGAAAAACATGCACACCTTAGCACCGGCGCAATCTCCGGGGCAAGCGAAGATAACTATGAATACCGAAAAAACGAAGATCCGAAATGAATTGGGCATTTTTCGGAGCACATTCAGGGGATGAAAACATTGCCAGACGCCCAAAACTTGGGTATACTATTGACAACAGAGCGGAGCAACGGCCTGTCCGCCGCGTAGAAACGTTGTCGTTCCAGACTGTGGGAGATCATGCATATCCGCCGGATAACGTTGTGTTATGCCACGCTTGGCGTGCTGCTGTGCGGCGTGATGCCGGGACTTCATGCGGAACCTGCCGGTAAAACGACCGTGGCGGCGAAGCCCAAAGAAGCCCAGTCGCGTTCATTGCATCAATTCATGGACCGCGAGGGCAGCGTCACTTTCACCAACCGTCCGGACAAGTATCGCCATGACCGGCGTTTTGTCGAAGTGGACATCAAGTACCAGCCCATCGAAGTGCCGCAGCAGTATCGCCATAAGGCGGTGACGGATTATTCGAGCGCCAGTATCCGGGAACTCATCCGTCGTTACGCGACGCATTACGGCGTGGAAGAAGACCTGGTTTACGCTGTTATCAAGGTGGAGAGCAATTTTAATGTGGGTGCGGTGTCCCGCAAGGGCGCATGTGGGTTGATGCAGTTAATGCCGGGCACGGCCGCGGAGATGGGGGTGACAAGCATCTTCGACCCGGCGCAGAACATCGCCGGGGGCACGCAATACCTGGCGAAAATGCTGGAACTGTTCAAGGGAGACACCCGGCTCGCCCTCGCCGCCTACAATGCCGGCCCCGGCGCGGTGAAGCAACACAATGGCATTCCCCCCTATGCGGAGACGCAGGCATACGTGCGCAACGTGCTGGCGCAGACGCGCCGATTCAAGACCGGCGGTGCGCGGACCATCACGGGCGAACTCAGTCATCTGAGTTACCACGCGCCATCGCCCGCGCGGCCAACTGCGGCGCAACCTCAGCGATATGTGGTGCATTTCAAGAGCGGCCTGACCCAGCCCGCGGACCGCGTGACCGACCAGGATTCTTACTACTATATTGAATATGGCCGCCGTGTCTATCCCGTCCGCAAAGATCTTGTAGCGCGGATCGAATCACCCACCTGATTGCCTTTGTCCCCATCCGATGACCGCGCGGGGGAATATGTGTTTTGGAAATTCTTGATGGAATGACGCGAATTGTCGGGTCATGCTGTATCGCCTTTCACATCCCCGGACGTTTTGTGCTGTTTTCCTGAAGGAGAAAACGCACCGAGTAGACCTTCGATTGTGTCTGGGACCCGGCTTCACGAACACAAAATGCCAGAACGGATGCGCCTGGCCGCATGAAAGCGGTGGCAAGTCCGCCGCAGTCCAAAGAGACACGCGGTGTTTTGCCGCATCTGTGCGGCGCTTTTCGTCGCGACACTGCGGCTTTTTGGGGTTGACAGCCAACCGTGCTTGAAGTATTCTGGCAAAGTTAAGATGAAAGACGGGGTACAACGGGTCCTGCCTTACCAACAGTTTGGGTCCCCAGTGCAGTCACGGGGGTGGCGTCATGATATTTGGTGATTCCAATGCATGGATAGGGTTTGGCGAAGCGATATGCCGATCAGAAGGAGGCATGCAATGCGAAAGTTGAGCGAAGCGCGACGGGGAATAACCTTGTTGGCGATGTTCTTGCTGCTGTCAATGGACGCGCATAGCGCCGTGTGGTATGTAACTACCATTGGTATGGCCGACGGAAGCTCTTGGGCGAATGCGGGAAACTTGCAGACCATCGTTGACTTGGCGGATTCCGGCGATGAGGTATGGGTTGCCGCAGGGGTCTATACGGGGGTGGGAAGCCGCGTCCTGGTCATGAAGGGGAACGTGCATATTTATGGCGGTTTCCTGGGCACGGAAAGCGAGCGTGATGAGCGCGACTGGACGATGAATACAACCACGATTGACGGCGAGGATACGCGGGGATGCGTGCTGGGCGCCGATAATGCCACGCTCGACGGTTTTTTGCTCATGCGCGGGCGGGCCTCTTATGGTGGCGGGATGTACAATTCCGGGGTTTCGCCGACGGTGCGCAATTGCATATTCATGGTAAATGAGGCGTCGGAGGATGGCGGCGGAATATACAACCATGATTCGTCGGCAATCATCACTGACTGCACATTGAGCTGGAATTCAGCCAACTATGGCGGCGGCATGTTCAACGCCGATTCCTCGCCAACATTGACAGAGTGCCTGTTCGCCAAGAACACGGCGAATTGGGACGGCGGCGGCATGTACAACCACTGGTCCAATACGGAATTGCTCTATTGTACTTTCCAGGAAAATGGGGCAATCCGGAACGGCGGCGGGATGTATAATTTGTTTGCTTCGCCCGACATGACGGTCGCCTACTGTTGGTGCAATTCCACCGATCAAAAGGGCGGTGGCATGTACAACTATCATGCGCCGGCAACAGTGATCGGCGGCGGTTTCAACGCAAACACGGCCCCCTACGGCGGGGGCATGTACAATGACCATGCGGCGGCGGCGGTGTCTTTGTGCGCTTTCACAGGTAACGCGGTCACCCAGGGCGGCGGCGGGATGTACAACAACAACGCATCGCCAACTGTGACTGACTGCACGTTCTCATCAAACACCGCTACGGGTTCTGATGCGGGCGGCGGCGCGATGTTCAACGCCCATGAAGGCGCTTCGCCGACAGTGAGTTATTGCTCCTTTACCGGGAATATCGTGTCCGGATTCCAGGCGGCCGGAGGCGCCATGTATAACCTCGACGCCGCGCCGGTGGTAACCCACTGTAGTTTTAACGCAAATGAGGCGTTTAAGGGCGGCGGGGGCATGTACAATATCAACGCCTCGCCGACAGTGACCGATTGCACCTTCTACTACAATACGGCGACCTTCTCGAATAGCCGGGGCGGAGGGATGTACAACGACGAGAATGCCGCGCCCACGGTGACCGATTGTGTGTTTACAGGGAATACGGCCTTCTATGGCGGCGGGATGTGCAACAGACGTGCTTCCCTGGTGACGGTGGAGAACAGTGATTTTGAGGAGAATGGGGCCACCTACGGCGGCGGCATCTACAACGATTATTCTTCGCCAATCTTGCTGCGATGCACTTTTGCGGAGAATTCTGTGACCAGTTCCGGGGGCGGTGTTTACAACTATGTCTCTTCACCGGTAGTGGACCGGTGCTTGTTCGTGGGACATTCGATCCTATATGACTGGGCCGGCGGCGGCGGCATGTACAACAACGAAGAATCCTCGCCGTCACTCGTCAATTCCGTCTTTATCAACAATTCCGTCAGCGGAGACCGCGCCAGCGGCGGCGCAATTCACAACTATTATTCCGATTCAAGCGTGTTCAATTGCACCTTTGTCGCAAATTCAGCGACAGGCGCTGATGCCGCTGGCGGCGGTATTTACAACTATGATTCTTCGCCGACGGTCACCAACAGCGTTCTATGGGGCAATACCGCCCCGACTGGCGCGGAGATATACACCGACACCGGCGCGCCGGTGGTTGCGTACAGTTGCGTGCAGGGCGGCTATGCGGGCACCGGCAATATCAGCGATGATCCGCTGTTTGTGGACGGAACCGACGGCGGTGACGGGTGGGACTTGCAATTGCAGGAAGGGTCCCCGTGCATTGATGCGGGAACCAGCACAGGAGCGCCGGGTGTTGACATTCTTGGAGTATCACGACCCCAAGGCGGCGGCGTGGATATGGGCGCGTATGAGTTTGTCGTGGAGGGAAGTCTATTTCACTCGGCGGACCAGAACAACGACAATCTCATCAGTCTTTCCGAGTTGCTGCGGGTGATTCAGTTCTTTAATTCCGGGGGGTATCATTGCGCCGACCCGCCGGACAGCACCGAGGACGGCTATGTGCCCGGGCCGGGCGCTGACCATGCGTGTTCGCCTCATGATTCCGACTACAATCCGCAGGATTGGGTGATCAGTCTTTCCGAACTGCTCCGGGTGATTCAGTTCTACAATGCCGGCGGCTATCATGCATGCCCGGACGCGGAGCCGCCCACCGAGGACGGTTTCTGCGTGGGCGCACCGATGAAGAAATAGGTGCGGTCAATCAAGAATGGGGACTGTGAACAGCGCCGGATTCCGCGCCCAGGAAACCTTCGCTCCAGAAAACGGGTTCGTACCCGTTTTCGCTGGCCCATCCGATGGCGACGCGCACCTTGTCCAGGATATCGGGCTGATAGAGGTCCAGTTCTTTGCGGAAGTACTGCTCATGAATGAGCAATTCGATCAGTTCGCCCGTTTGGGACGATGCGGCGCGCTCATGGAGAATCTCCACAATCCGATCGGTACTGAAGGCATTGACTACCACGGCGCATGGGATGAACGTGATTCCAGTGTCATGGTCATGCCAGGCGGGTCGGGCGTCGCATTGGGCGCTCTGCTCAGGCGTCAGGTAATAGCATGTTTTGGTGTGGCCGTGCCGCGTACCGAATAGGCCGATAAGGTTTTCAATGCCCCGGTCGCGCAGGGCCAAGACCGCGGGCCTGGGGCACTCGGCCCAATGGATGGTGGTGGTGTTGCCGAGCACCTCGTTGCCGGCGAAGCGGCGGATGTGCCCGCACACGAGGTCGTAATCGTGTGCCATCTGCATGTAGGAGGCGTTCCGGTAGGGCCGGTCGGGCTTATCCTGGAGTGCGTGAAAACTGAGATGGAGCCATGAGGCGTTGGCGCGCCATTCCTCTTTCCAGATGTCCGGCATCTGGGTCAGGTCAAAGCCGTCGGTCTGGTAATAGATGTTGATGTGGATTTTCGCGCCATAGGTCTGGTGCATTTCACGCCAAAAGGCCAGGTACCAGTGGTCGAAAAGCGACGGATACCAGTCGGGATTCGTCCCCAAATCCTTGAGAAACTGGATGTTGTCGTCCACAGAGAAGCGATAGCGCTTTCTGCTGACCCTGTTCCAGAGGACACGCGCTTCGAGGCTTGACCCATTTGCCTCGGCGACAATCCGTGTGCTGCGTTCGGTCAAGCGGAGGGGACAGGAAAACGTGTCGTCCGCGCGCCGGGCAAGCGCGCCGTTGACGCGCACCGGCGCGCCTTCCGGCGCCG
>CAZLII010000154.1:0-8828 GCA_964559065.1 uncultured Nitrospirales bacterium
AACCTTGCCCAGCAGCGCCGACACGCGCCATTTTGATTTTGTGGCAAACGGACGCATCTGCATGGACGCCATGCCGATTTCCGCGCCCGCCGAGGCGATGTCCAGATGGGTGTGGAATTCCAGGTCGGCGCTGTTTTCCAGCACCAGTTTCGCGAGGGCTTCGCCCATCGCATCCACGCGGGCGGAGGCATTGGGGCCTTCCGGGGCCACTGGGCCACTGGAACCCAGCGCACCGCCCAGATACATGGCCGTCGCACCGGTGGCGCTTTCCAGGTACCGCTGCAACGCGCCGGGAAACTCCGCGCTGAACTCCATCATCCGCCCGGAAAACACCGTCGGATGCGCCGAATAGCGGACCATGTAGCAGCGGTCGCCCGTGTCCTGCTCCACCAGCAGGAAACTCAATTCCGTGTCAATCTGCGCTTTCCGCGTGCGGTTCCGGATATGCTGCGGCGCATCCACGGCGTTATGCGCCAGTTTCGCGGGTTTCAGGCGGGCGTGCGCCTCGATGACGGCATCCGCGATGGTATTGCCGAGAAAATCCACCAGCGACGGGTCGTACTTGCCGCCGGTCACATAGCCCGCGATGCCCGGCGCCCACGCGCCCGGCCCGCAATGCGTGTGACTTGCGGTGAAGTAGATTTCATTGGCGGTCAAGCCGGTCTTGTCGCCCGCCTTGTTGCGGACAATGTCGGCCACATTGGGCGGCACAAGCAGCAGGTCCGTGCCCACGATGGCGACCGTGTCGTTCCCGTCATGCAGCACCAGCACCTTCGCGTACAAATCATCCCGGACGCCTGTGGACGGCCCGCCGCGCCGGTCCCCGTAGCCGCCCAGCGGCGTGCCCACTTTCGGGGTGATTATCCTCGTGGCCCACCCGGCTTGAAGGCGACCGGGTTCAGCCGTGAGATGCTGTGTCCGCATGTTGTCTTCAAGGGCCGCCAGCGCGCGTTTGTAGTATCCCGCGCTCTGAAAGCGCGAGTCCTTATAGACCGGCCATGGCCCCACCACGACGAGGAACAGGATCACCAGCGCCAACACGACCAGACCGGTGATCTTCAGGATTTTCTTGAACATGGTCTTATGCTCTCCATAATCGCGGCGCGCGGCCACAGGTTGGTCGGAAAACGCGGGGCATCCGAAACAGACGGCGCTTGACCGCCATCGTCCGAACCTCCGCATAACCAAAGATCAAATATCAATAGATACCTTCAACACATTATCGCCGCTGCAGGCGACCAGTTCAAACGCTTCGGCCGTTTGCTCCAAGGGAAATGAATGCGTAAGCAGCGAATCCACGTCCAGGCGGCCCGCCGCCACCAGCGCAATGGTTGCCGGAAAATTGTCCCTGAACCGGCGACACCAGTTTAATTGGAGTTCGCGACGCCGCGCGATGCTGACCGGCAGCGCATCGTTTTCTTCTCCGGAGATGCCCACCAATACGCAGCGCCCGGCGGGGCGCGTGGCCGTCACAGCCAGCGCCAGCCCCTCGGATCGGTTCGTGCAGTCAATGGCGACATCCACGCCCCGGCCATGGGTCTGGTGCATGATCCATTCCACGGTATCGCCGGAGGATGCATCAAATGTTGCATCCGCGCCATAACGAGCGCCGGCGGCCACGCGATACTTGAGCAAATCAGTCCCATACACCCTGCCCGCCCCGGACAGTTTTACTGCCTGCGCCGTGAGCAGGCCGATAGGCCCAAGCCCCAGCACCGCCACCGTTGCGCCCGGCTTCAGCGCGGCCAGCGCAGCGGCGTGCAGGCCGACCGCCGCAGGCTCTATCATCGCCGCCGTCTGCGCGCGCATGCCCTCCGGCACGGGAAAACAGAACGCCGCATGCACCGCCATGTACTCGCACAGCGCCCCGTCGCAACCCGGTCCGCCGGGGAAGAACATGTCGCGGCATACATTGTAGTGGCCGGTACGACACCACTCGCACCGCAGGCACGGGATGCCCGGCTCCACCGCCACACGGCGCCCCACCAGTGCGGGGTCTGCCATCTCTCCCACCGCTTCCACGATGCCGGCGTATTCATGGCCCAGAATTACCGGCTCTGTCAGCACTTGGGTCCCGATGCGGCCATCGAGGTAATAGTGTATATCCGACCCGCAGACGCCCACAGATTCCACCCGCACCAGCGCTTCATGTGGCTGGGGAATGGGCTTCGGCGTTTCGATCAGCCGTAAATCTCTGGGGCCGAACCATTTTACTGCCCGCATGGTCATATTTTGCTCCGGTTAGGGGTGAATCTGCTACCACTGAACACAACATTGTGCGATCTTGTTCCAATATCGTGCAATCGCCACGCGGATTCGATAGGACTTACAGGACCCATAGGATCTATAGGTCATATAGGTCCTATGGGGCCTTTTCTACTTTTCTTGCCTGCCGTTTGTCTCACCTGTTATTCCAACGGGATTCCCAGGGCATGTTCGCGCGCATGGATCATCCGGGTGAGGAAGGCATTGGCGGGGCAGGCGATGCCATGTCTGGCGCCGTTGCGGACGATAGCGCCGTTGATCGCTTCGATCTCCGTGCGGCGGCGCAGCAACAAGTCTTCGCGCATGCTGGCGTAATGCGCGGCGGTCGGGGGGATTAATTCATCAAAGAGCAACCGCTTATAGTCTTCGGCCTCAGGCGGATCAAGTTCCACATTCACGGCATGGCCGACCTGGTAGAGTTCATCAATAACCTCCCCCATGATGCTGCGGGTGTAATCCGTTTCGGCGAGGACCCCATAGGGGACATCCAGCAGGGCGGAAAGCGGATTCAGGGCGCAGTTGTAAGCGACTTTGGCCCAGAGCAGCGTGGCGATTTTCTCGGTGAAGACCGTGGGGATGCCCGCTTCGTTCATGGTTTCGGCGATGGCGCGAACGCGGCTCGCCGGTGCAGTGGGATGATAAACACCGAGCGCCGTGGGATTGGCGATAACCGTGACTTCCACATGGCCGGGCGCATTGATACGCGCGCCGAAGATGACGCGCGCGCCGATAGTGCGTTCCCATCCAACCAGTTTGGCGATGGTCTCGGCATTGCCCAGTCCGTTCTGATAAGCGCAAACCAGCGTTTGCGCCTCCACCAGCGGATAGACAAAACGCGTTGCATCGAGCGTATCATAAGATTTGACGGTGATGAGGATAAGATCGAACGAGCGTTGGCCGAATCCTCTGGAGCCGGTGCTGGCGTGCAGTTCGGAGATCACGTGATCACCCCAGATGCCGCTGATGCGCAGGCCGTCCTGGGCAATGGCCCCGATATGCGGGTCGCGGCCCACCAACATGACCTCATGCCCGGCCTTGGCCATGAATCCACCAACCACCGACCCGATGGCACCCGCACCCATGACAAGGACTTTCATGCCCAATACCCTCCATCCCCCCCACATGGCGCATTGTTCACCGACATCGCCATGCCCGATCGCGCGGCACATGGCGAAAAAACGCCATCCCTTTCTCGCCGCGTCGGCGGGCGGGACAGCGCGTATGCGACCAAAACTAGAACTTGATGCCGGTGTCGAACCAGATGTAGTCCGCATCGCGGTTGTTGGTGCCGCCGGCATATTCCAATCCGTGCTTCATGATGTAACTGCCGCCGTCCACGCCGCGCCCGGTGAACATGTGTTCCCAACCGACCGTGATAAAGATGTCCTCGGTGTAATTGTATTTCAGCCAAAGTGTGGCGACCGTGCCCAGATCATTCTTCGCCGGCTTGGTCATGAAGGGAAACACGGAGGCAATCGGGATATTTCCCCAGGTAACCGGCAGATCAAAGGTGGCGTCAATCCAGTACTGCGCCACGCGCAATCCGGTGGAGACGCTGTCGGTGATGTTGACGGTGGCGCCGCCGCGCACCTGGTAGAAATTGGTGAGGGCCGAAGCGCCGCCGAGGATGTCGAAAATGGAACTATACCAGATGTTGGAGAAGAGACGGTTAAAGGAGACACTGGCCTTGCCCTTGGTGTTGAAGGGGTTGATCCAGTCGAAGAAACTCATGTCGCGGTTGTCATCACCCTGATAATACGCGCCGCCGATGAAAAAGCGGGGCTTGCACTTCACATCCACCGTATAGCCGACTTCCACATCCGTGGCCCAGTTGTCCCACCGGGCGTGCTGATCGCCGTAGCCGCCTGGAAAACGGCGAAAGAGCGCGCCTACCTGGTCGGCTTCGCCGAATTGATAGGCCACTTCGGCATCATAATCGAAGCCCCAATGCTTGCCGTTCAGTCGCAGCCCGACGGTATGCAGATGGGTGTCGTTGTAGTTGTTATACCCAAGTATGTCCTCCACCCAATTCAGAATCGGGGAGGAATTGGGCGAATCATCAATCTTCCGGGCGTCGCGCACCCAGAAATAATAACCCGCGACCTGAAGCGGCGCAAAGTCCGTATAGGCAGCGTAAACGCCGAACAGATTCACATCGTCGTCCCACGCCATCGTCTCCACGAGTTTCGCCGCAAACGCATCCACACTGAACATATCATGGGTATAGGTCAACCGCGCGGCGTCAAAAGACATCCCCAGCACGGGGGAGATCATATTGCCGACAAGCCAGCCCTTGCCCATAACCAGTTCCTGGCGTCCGAGGCGGAGCCGCAAAGGGACCCCGAAAATCTGGTCCGCCTCGATGTATCCCTGATAAATCTCCACATCGTTTGAAGTATTGGCGCGCCGGTCAGCGCCGGTGACGTAATCCGACCGAAAATCCTCGCCCCAAATGGTGAAATCGTGGATATCCACATAGGCCGACACATTCTGCGTGAAATCGGCTTTGACATGAAGGGCCGTTCGCTGTTCGACGTACGCGCGCCCCGTATCCACCTTGCTGCGCCGCCACACGCCGGGGGCGATTTGTTGGGTAATGTAGCGACGGTTGTCCCAGTTGTACATGCTGGTCAACCCGAAAGGCCCGAGCGAACGCCCGCGCGCCCACTGCGCGGGAATGGGCTGTATGGGGGCGCCCGCCCACCCGCCTTCCCAGTAGCGGCCGCGGATACGGATTTCACCGCCCACTTGAACGTTCTGCAGTTCCCCGCAGGCAACGCCCGCCCAAGCCGTCAAAATCGCCACACACACCAATTGCCTCCATACAAACATCTTCATGCTCTTTCCCCGCGATCCCCAATTCAAGGGAATTACGCCAATGTTCCAATGACGCAAGACGGTCCCTTACCCGACAGGGGCATCTGGAACCACTACACACCGAATTCTCCATCCGCACGCACACCACAACATCTGTGTGCTGTTTCTGATCGCGTATTCTACCCCGATGGCGCTATCTGGAACAAGCATTTGTGCCCGACCGCGCATATGGGTTATACTGTCTTCTCAGGGCCTCAATTCACGGCAAAGGCATGCCAGAGGTTTCGCTTGGCATTCAAAGGCGCCCGCATGACAATTCATATGTGAGAATCATTTCCCTCATAAAGTGCAATACTCCAAGGAATTGTATTGATGCAACGAACCGGCTTCACCCTGATCGAACTGCTGGTGGTGATTGCCATCATTGCCATCCTGGCGGCGATGCTCCTCCCGGCCCTGGCCAAGGCAAGGGAGGCCGCCCGGCGGTCCAGTTGCCAGAACAATCTCAAACAATGGGGATTGGTGTACAAGATGTACGCCAATGAATCCAGCGGCAACCGCTTTCCCCCCGCCCTGATGCAGCGGATGGACGCATTCACCTGCGAAAGCAACCCCATCCAATCAGCGGGCTACAAGGCCATCATCGCCGCGGGACCGCTGCCACCCGCCATCTATCCTGAATACCTCACCGACATCAACATCCTGTTGTGTCCGTCCGATGCCAACCATGGCCCGGATTCGTTGAACAACCCCGTCACCGGCGAACCCGATTTCCACATCTCCTGCGTCGAACGCGAACGCGGCATGCTTCTCGTTGACGCTTGCTATTATTATCTCGGCTGGGTCTTCGATATCGGCGCGGACACCGACCCCCAGACCAACCTCAGCGTACTGCCGATCAGCCCGGTCTCCGGAAACGCACCAAGGCAAATCGTCCAGGGACTGATCGAAGTGCTGATTCCGTTTCTGCTGCAGCAGGACAACACCGTGGCGGAACGTGACATCAAGATTTCCACCGGAACCGCCGCCCTCACCGGAGGTCCCCCTTTGGGCAACGGCGGTGGCGATACCATCTATCGGCTAAGGGAAGGTATCGAGCGATTTCTCATCACCGATATCAACAATCCCGCCGCATCCGCCAAGGCGCAAAGTGAAATGTGGATCATGATGGACAAACTCTCCGTGGATCCCGCCTTGTACAACCACATTCCTGGAGGCGCAAACACGCTCTTCATGGACGGTCATGTTGAATTCCTCCGCTACCAAGAAGGTGGCCCCGCCCCTGTATGCACCGGTGTCGCACGGGCCACAACCGCCTTGGAACTGATAGATTACAGCATCTTCTGAGATAGTTTTACATGTATTGCATGCGGAATTTTCGGATATTGGGTGATTTTTACAGCGCCAAATCTGTGGCTTTTTCTTCTCCATATTCCACTCAGAAGTGCTATTTTCCATAATTGAATCCTGTTAACTTAACCATAAAGCATTGATATACAAATACTTGCTTGAAATCAAGAAAATCCTGAAAAAATGCTTGAAATCCATTCGCCGATGTGGTATAGTTCCGTTGACCCTTGGCGTGATGCCCATTGCATCGCGGGCAGTCGTGGGCATTATCTATAAGTTTTCCGGAAGGAAGCAAACTGGAACAGCAAAGGAGAGAAGCATGCGTAAGAAGGGCTTTACACTGATCGAACTGCTGGTAGTCATCGCTATTATCGGCATCTTGGCGGCGATTCTGCTGCCGGCGCTGGCGCGCGCGCGTGAAGCGGCGCGACGCTCCAGTTGCCAGAACAACCTCAAGCAATGGGGGCTGGTGTACAAGATGTACGCGAATGAGTCCCCGGGCGCCAAGTATCCGCCGATGCAGTTGGAAATTGCGCAACATGCCGTTACAGGACAGTGGCGGGACTATGTTGCAGCGGGACCGCGCGTCAAGTCAATTTATCCGGAATATCTTACCGATCCGTCCATCGTGATTTGCCCCTCCGATGCCACGGAAACGATTGATAGCCTGCGCGACGAGGATATCCCCCAACTCGGTCTGAGAAAGGGCGATTGGCATTTCGGGTATCATCTGGGGGCTGGCAACGGCGTGGTGGACATTGACGCCAGTTATGCGTATTTCGGCTGGGTATTTGACCGGATGGGCGACAATCCGAACGAAGTGGTGCCTGCGAACTCCATCTCCCTGAACGTAATAGCCGATCTGCTTGGTGGAGAACTGCCAAGCGTTGACGCGCTGGTGCCGGCGCAATTGCCTTTGGCGATCATGCAGTTGGCTACGAGCAATCTTGAAGTGATAGCAGCATTTTCAAGTCCGGGACCGCAATATCAAGCAGCGGTTGCCCGGGCAGTGGATGGCGATGTCAGTGGGAGTCTGTTGGTTGGCCACGGCAATGGCGGCAGCAACACCGTCTATCGTCTCAAGGAAGGCATCGAGCGCTTCATGATCACGGACATTAACAATCCGGCGGCCTCCGCGATGGCGCAGAGCGAAATCTTCATCATGCTGGACCATTTGGGCACCGCCGGCACCGTTCCGCTCTTCAACCACATTCCGGGCGGCTGCAATGTGCTGTATCTTGATGGGCACGTTGAATTTATCCGCTACCCCACCAAGGCGCCGGTGAATCAGCCGCTTGCCAACGTGATGGGGCTGTTTGACGCGAGTTAACCCATCGTCAGTTCGGTTTTGATAGTGTTTGACCGTTTGCAGGGAAGCGCCCTGCAACAAAGACTGTGCCCTCTGCTCCCCTCGCTTTGGCGGGGGGAGCGTTTTTATGGTCGGAATTTTGATATTTCGTCCAGTTTTGAGGGCCAACGGGCACGACATCAGACCCCGCTGAAGGCGTTGCTGTTGACAATACACAGAAATGCTGGTAAATTATTGACAGGAAAAATCCGAATATCCGGCGAATTCCCGCCGGGATGAAGGGTGCGGGGGCATGAGGTAGCATAATGAAAAACAGGGTTTTTACCACGGGTGAAGTGGCCACCATTTGCGGGGTATCCGCGGATACCGTGTCGCGCTGGTTTGATTTGGGCCAGATTGACGGCTACCGGCTCGGTCCAGGCGGTGATCGGCGCATTCCGTATGAGAGCCTGCGGAAGTTCATGCTGAGCCATGGCATCCCCCTGGAGCGGCTGGAAGAGGGGGAGCGTCGTGTGCTGGTGGTGGACGACGATCCCTTTTACCTCGACATCATCCCGACAGCGCTTTCGCGCGAAGGCGACATGTTGGTCTTGACGGCATCCACGGGGTTCGACGCCGGGGCGATGGTGGTGGAACACAACCCGCAGTTGGTGATCCTCGACATTCACCTCTCCGACATGGACGGGCGCATGGTCTGCGAGCGGATCAAGAGCCGCGCGGAAACCCGCAACACGCGCATCCTCGGTATATCCGGCTTCATTGAAGACGAGGAAACCCGGCAACTTGCGGACTATGGCTTCGACGATTTTCTGAAAAAGCCGTTCAAGATTGAAGAACTCAAGGACCGGGTTCAGCACCTGCTTGAATTGCCCAACACCAAGATCACCCGCCCCAAACGCCTGACGCTCTGAACGGGCCGGTCTGGAACACTAATCTGCGCTAATCGGCACTAATAACACCCCTTTTTCACGTTGCACTCTTGAGTCAGAGTATCAATTCAATTATATGTTGTTCATGTAACCGTTCACGGGAAAAAACCAGCGCACACTCCCGGAAAACAGCAAGAACACAGAGCAAAAACGGGACT
>CAZLII010000155.1:0-8774 GCA_964559065.1 uncultured Nitrospirales bacterium
CCAAGATTTCTCGGTCGCAAGGCTCCCTCGAAATGACAAGAAGCGTTTTGAAGGGTCGGTGAGGCGGAGCAGAACCCACCATGGTCTTCAAGCGTCCACTTTTTTAGCAGTCGCCCGCCGCCTTCGGCGGCGATTCGCAGAAGAAAGAAAATTCCCCCTCGTCCCCCTCGTTGCACCGCTCCTTCCCCCACGTTGCACCGCTCCTGCGGTGCAACGGAAATAAGTCGTGGATCATTGAAACGCCGGGGCGCGCGCACTACAATCAATGACGTCAATATAATGAAGGGAGCATGCGAATAATGGCCGGAGTGGAACGAGTCAGCATTTCCCTGGAGCGCCCGTTGCTGGAGCGCCTGGAGCGGTTGGTGCGCGAGGGGCACTACGCCAACCGCTCGGAATTCATCCGCGACATGATCCGCGACCGGTTGGTGGAGCGGGAATGGCGGCGCGGCGAAGAGGCTGTCGGCACGGTCACACTCATCTACAATCATCACACGCGCGGCCTGATCGAAAAACTGATGACCGTGCAGCACGACTACCACCATGTGATTCTGGCGACCACGCATGTGCACTTGGACCACGACCTGTGCGCGGAAACGGTGGTGGTGAAAGGGCAGGCGCTGCAAATCAAACTCCTGGCGGATTTGCTTCGCCAGCAAAAAGGCGTGTTACACGCCAGCCTTTCGATCAGTTCAACGGGCAAGAACCTTGTCTGATCCGCTTCCTGACAGGGCGTTCAGCCGGGTCGTATGAACCTGGGCAAGAGGCGTTTCCAGCCGTGGCGGTGTTTTCCGGGGGCGGCGCTTTCCGTGCAGTTGCGGCAGATCGGCGGCAGTTTCGATGCGTCGCCTCGTTCAAATCCTTCGCGGATACCCTGAATGACAGGGCCATGCCACACCTCCCGGATGGACTGCTTGCTGACGTCGCCCAGGATCACGGTGCGGAACCAGTCCACGCAGCACAGAACCACCTGCCCGTTGAAGAGGATACACATCTCGCGGAAGGGACGGATGCAGTCGCTGCGCGGGCGCATGGCCTCGCCGGCATTCAGTTCCTGCGCGTTTTCAATATTGCCGCCCCGATTCTCCAGCACCGATGTGACCAGCCGCACCCCGTTATTTTTCCAGAATTGGCGCGCACGGTCCACCTCCTCCCGGTTGCTGCCATGCACGATCATCGAGACACGCAGGTCGAGTCGCGACCGTTTCTTGCGGACCAGCCGCGCACATTCCAATATGTTTTGCACCACCTTGTCCGCGCCGTAGCCCATGATGCGGCGGTTGGTCTCATCATCAAGCGATTGCAGGCTGACCTTGATGCGCTTCAGCCCCGCGTCCATAAGCGCCTCGCTCATTTCCGGCGTCAGGGCGGTGCCGTTCGTCGTCACCAGCGTGGTGGTTTCTGGAATGCGATTGGCCACATACCGCACCCAGTCCGGCATCCGCTTGTCGTTCAGCGGTTCATTCTGCAGGTACATCATGATGCGTTCCGGGCGCGTTTCCGCCAATTCGTCAATGATCTTGTGGAAAAGCGGCTCGGCCATCCGGCCATGTTCCAGTTGTGATCTGAGGACGGCCTCGTTTGGGCAGAACACACAACGGCCGTTGCAGCCCGCCTGTGTTTGAATTTGCACCCGTCGCGGTCCGGATAATGAGTAAGTGTCCATCGAATCCCGTCAATCCCTCGGAAAAGGGTCGCTGTCTAAGAGCATTAAGCATACTATGCCAGACCTTGGTGATGGCTGCAAACCGATGAGGCACAGCATGTACGCGTCGGGATCGTTTCAACGAAACGGAATGCCGGGCGATTCCCTGACAGGAATCGCCCGGCCTGCAATGAGGATCAGATATCGAAGTAGAGAAGGAACTCGTAGGGATGGGGGCGAAGGTTAACGGCTTCGACTTCTTTGACGCGCTTGTATTCTATCCAGGTATTGAGCACGTCGGCGGTGAAGACGTCGCCGCGGGTCAGGAAATCGTGGTCGGCCTTGAGGGCGTCGAGCGCCTCGCCGAGACTGCCGGGCACCTGCGGCACCTTGGCCTTCTCCTCCGGCGGCAGGTCGTAGAGGTCTTTGTCCATCGGCTCGCCGGGATCAATCTTGTTCTGGATGCCGTCAATGCCCGCCATGAGCAGGGCTGCGAAGGCCATGTAGGGGTTGCACGAGGGGTCGGGCACGCGGAACTCAACGCGCTTGCTCTTGGGGCTGGGGGAGTACATGGGGATGCGGCAGCAGGCGCTGCGGTTGCGCGCGGAGTAGGCGATGTTGACCGGGGCCTCGTAGCCCGGCACCAAGCGCTTGAAACTGTTGGTGGTGGGGTTGGTCAGCGCCACCAGGGCCGGGGCGTGTTTGAGCAGGCCGCCGATGAACCACAGCGCCTCCTGGCTGAGGCCGGCGTACTTGTTGCCCGCGAAAAGCGGCTTGCCTTCCTTCCACAGCGAGATGTGACAGTGCATGCCGGAACCGTTGTCGTTGAAGAGCGGCTTCGGCATGAAGGTCACCGTCTTGTTGTGGCGGTGCGCCACGTTCTTGATGATGTACTTGTACAGCGTCAACTGGTCCGCCATCGCGGTCAGCGGCGCGAAACGCATGTCAATTTCCGCCTGACCCGCCGTGGCCACCTCATGGTGGTGGCATTCCACGTTCAGCCCGCAGTCCAGCATTGTGGCGACCATCTCGCTGCGGATGTTGTGCGTGGCGTCCGCCGGCGGAATGGGGAAGTAGCCTTCCTTGTGGCGCAGTTTGTAGCCGAGGTTGGGGTTCTCCTCGCGGCCGGTGTTCCACGCCGCCTCGTTGCTGTCAATGAAGTAATACCCGGAATGCGCCGTCTGATCGCAGCGGATATCGTCGAAGATGAAGAATTCCGCTTCCGGGCCGAAGTGCGCCGTGTCGGCGATGCCGGTTGAAATAAGATAGTTTTCGGCCTTCTGCGCGACGTTGCGCGGGTCGCGCGTGTAGCGTTCCTTGGTAATCGGGTCGAGGATGTTGCAATAGAGGATCAGCGTCGGAATGGTGGAGAAGGGGTCCACCGTGGCCGTTCGCGGGTCCGGCATCACGAGCATGTCGCTTTCGTGGATGCCCTGCCAGCCGCGAATGCTGGACCCATCGAAGCCCACCCCTTCCTCGAACATTTCTTCGGAAAGTTCTGTTGCCGGAATGGTGAAATGCTGCTGCAATCCCGGAAAGTCCATGAACCGGAAGTCAATGAATTTGATGTTCTCGTCTTTGACGAGTTTGACCACATCTTTGGGCGTGAAATTTCTCTGCATTGTCGTTTCCCTTGTGTTGGCGCTGCTCGGAGCGCCGCCGATGACCACTGTAACAACTGTGTCTGCCGTTCATGCCGCGCTCGCGCCGCGGCCTATTGTTTGCATATCGCCTCGCTTCGGATTGAACGCGACGCGCTTGTTTCATTTCCTCCCATCACTGCAACACGATGTCGCCGCTCTCGCCCGTGCGAATGCGCACCGCCTCTTCCACCGGCGACACGAAAATCTTCCCGTCGCCAATCCGACCGGTGGATGCGGACTTCACAATTGCCTTGACTACGTCTTCGAGACGGTCGTCGCTGGTGACGATCTCGAGTTTCACCTTGGGCAGGAACTCCACCACATATTCCGCGCCGCGATATAGTTCCTTGTGCCCTTTCTGCCGCCCGAACCCCTTCACCTCCGTCACGGTCAATCCCTGCACGCCCACCTGCGCGAGCGCCTCCTTCACTTCCTCCAACTTGAAGGGCTTGATAATCGCTTCCACCTTCTTCATGGCCAGTCGCCTCCCGTTCGGTTGGTACATCCCATTCACTTTCGCCACTGTGTTGCGACGCACATCATACGCCTCGAAGCGTCCGCGCCGTGAATGAGACGCTGTCCGCCCATCGCGCCGTTGTTCCGCTTGCGCCTTGGCCGAAACCGTCACAAGGTATGGGGAGATACAATACGACGCACAGGTCTGGTTTAGGAATGCAAGCAGTATGCCAAGCGTGGCAAGCCATCAACGGTCTTCGTAGAGATAGGATGGGATATTGGCGAAGAGTGTACACGCCCCAATCCCAAACGTTGAATGCAAATCCTTGTCTTACAATGGATTGTGGAAATAACTGCGAACTGGAGCGCGACGATTCTACCTTTGCCCGGCATGGACCGACGCGATGCAGATCACGAACACCCCATATCGCCCGGTCCGGTGAAAAACTACAGATTGGTAGGATTGCGCCCTGAAATCACACCGCCAGGTCTGTTGTTCAGTATTCGCAAAGGTTCGGACTCATGGCATCGGCGTGGCGTCTGGTCCCGGCGAAGAAGACGCCGCAGCAATGATCGCCGTATTCTCCGCGATGCGAAAGACCACCACCACCAGTTCCAGCCAGATGCGGCAAACCAAGACGTAAATCAGAAACGCAATCGGGGCAAGAATGATACCCCCTAGCGCCATCAACACCGACCCCGAGGCCAATCCACTCACCAGGATAATCAGGGCGATCAACGCGCTCAGCGCCACGCCCAGAACATACAGAATCTTGACGATTTTCGTCGTCACGAATGTTGAGAACGAAAAGTCAAACAACGCGCCCAAAATTCCTTCGTTATTCATCGTTTCTCCTTCCTTCTTTCTTTTCCGGCCCGCACCCCGTGCGCGAAACCGTCATCACTATAGCGTATTTTTCTTATTTTAACAAGAGGCATTTTGGCAATGATTTGAACCAGGACAGCAACGACGGCAAGGACAGCAGGGACAGCAGGGACAGCAGGGACAACAGGGACGGCAGGGGCAACAGGGACGGCAGGGGCAACAGGGACGGCAGGGGCAACAGGGACGGCAAAGTGTTCAAGGGAGGCGATTTAAAAAATGGGCGAAAGAACCGAAACGACTTTCAGGTATACTGAGCGGAATCAGATGTCAAGCAGTGCGACCTGCAACACAGAAAGGCCGAAGCGATGGACTTTGAGGAAATCCGTTATGACGTGGAGGATGGGGTCGCCGTCATTACGCTGCACCGTCCGGAGAAGATGAATGCGTGGACGTTGAAGATGGACGCGGAATACCGCGCGGCGATGGAGGATGCGCGGGTGCGCGGGGATGTGCGGGCAATCATCGTGACGGGGGCGGGGCGCGCCTTCTGCGCGGGGGCGGACATGGGGCTGCTCGCCCAGGCGCAGCAGGGCGACATTGACGCGGCGCGGAAGCAGATGCTGGAATCCGCCGCGCGGCGCGCGGACATCCGCGAGGATTTTACGAAGCCCTACACGTTTCCGCCCGCCGTGGGAAAGCCGATCATCGCGGCCATCAACGGCCACGCGATGGGGCTGGGGCTGGTGCATGCGCTGTTCTGCGACATCCGGATCGCCGGGGATCAGGCGAAACTCAGCGTGCTCTTTCCCCGGCGCGGTCTGATTGCGGAACACGGCATCGCATGGATATTGCCCCGGCTGATTGGCTTGGAAAACGCGATGGACCTCCTGCTTTCCGGCCGCACCGTTGACGCGCAGGAGGCGCTGCGCATCGGACTCGTCAGCCGCGTCGCGCCGCAGGAACGCCTTTTGGACGCGGCGCGCGCCTATGCCCGCATGCTGGCGGATGAATCCTCGCCGAGGTCCATGGCCATCATCAAACGGCAGGTCTGGGACAGCCTGCTCACCGGCCTTGCCGAAGCCGTGGACGTGGCCAACCGCGAAATGCTGGACAGTTTCACTTCGGCTGACTTCGCCGAGGGACTGATGGCGTTTCTGGAAAAACGCCCGCCAAGGTTTCCGGGAACGTGACATCGGTGACGGGACTCTATTAGAATTCTGATGAATTCTGAATACAAAGGTGCTATCATTTGCTTGTGTTGTGGAATTCAGCAGTGCGTGAAGCACTTCGCGGCCAATTGCCGTGAGTAAGCGCTGATTTAGTAATAGATGGTGTTGTTTTTCACAGATTGTAGGAGAGGAAAAATGAAAAAAGGTTTTACACTGATCGAGTTGTTGGTTGTGATTGCAATCATCGGTATCCTTGCGGCGATTTTGCTGCCCGCGTTGGCGCGTGCGCGCGAAGCGGCGCGTCGTTCCTCATGTCAGAACAATCTCAAGCAGATGGGCGTCATCCTCAAGATGTACTGCAATGAGTCCAAAGGAGAGCGATATCCCCCCATTCAGTTGATTGCTCCCTATTACACCGACGGATCAGGAGGATTGCCCGCCACCTGCACCCGGCAGGATGAGCCGGAACTTGGCGCTTCGATAACGGCGCTGTACCCGGAATACCTGACCGATTGGCAGGTGCTGGTGTGCCCGTCCGCGCCCGATGCGGGACCCTGGGAGGATGCCTTGGCGGTCATTGGCGACCAGCCGGGGCAACTCTGCATCAGTCCATACAAGGGCCTGGCCGATAACCACTCCGACCACTACCACTATTTCGGCTATGTAGTGGACCGTGCGACGTACCAGTACCCGAGCACCGACTTGGCGCCGATTGGCGGCGCCATTGGCGTTCCTCTGCCCGCGGGCACCTACGGGTCATCGCAAATCCTGGCGATGGCGTTGCCGTTCTTCTCGATCGGCGCGTTTGAGCGGTCGCCGGTTACCAATGGGGCGGCGATTCGTCAGAGATTGGACAGCGACATCAATGTCACTTCCGACCCCCTGTCAGGGATCATCAATGACGTCGCCATCTCAGGCAATGCCGGCGGCACGACGATCTACCGCCTGCGGGAAGGCATCGAGCGTTTCCTGATCACGGATATCAACAATCCCGCGGCCAGCGCCATGGCCCAGTCCACGGTCCCCATCTACTGGGACAGCGTGAGCAGCACCCCGGGCGCGGCAGCGGCCTTCAACCACGTGCCGGGCGGCGCCAACACGCTGTACATGGATGGCCATGTGACTTTTATCCGGTATGAAGAGAACGGCGAGTTTCCCGCCAACGCGCTCTGGGCGAATGTTTACGGCCTCATTGCAGCGGGATTCTGAGCGGGGCAAAGTCATTTTTGACCCCGAAGACAGTCCCCGGTTCCGTTCGATGGGCCGGGGGCTGTCACAATTTGCGTCCTGTATTTTGGCGCGGCGCAGGGGGCGCAGATGTCCCGGCTGCATTGAGGAAAACACGGACAAACACAGACGCACACATTGAAGGGCGTGTGTTGTGGCCGGTCCTGCGACCGGCCACAACCAATTCCCCGTGGAAGGGGGCGTCCGGCCTTGCGCTCAAAGGGCCGGTTTTGCGACAGGCCACAACCAATTCCCCCTTTGAAGGGGGTGGCGCGAAGCGCCGGGGGATGTAATAAGGATAAGCCGTCCTTGACGCTTTTTCCCGTGAAACAGCGCCGAAAGCGGTATATAATGATCGCGATGAGGACTATTCCGGGCTGAGGGCGGCGCGCCAGCCGTCCAGCGGCTCGCTGTCGGGCGTGCGCAGGCGCGCGCAGGCCGACCATTCGCCCGCGCCCTGGGTGACCTTCAGCAGCAGGGTGCTCCAACCGGCAGGCAGGCGCACCGGAACCGTGTCTTCATTGGGCGTGCAGCCCCTTGTGACATTGTTTGCGTGCACGACTTCGCCGTTCAGCCACACCTTGATGCCGTCGTCGCTGCCCAGTTCCAGCACGGCGTCGCATGCGGTTTCCGACCACACATAACTGCGCAGATACGCCGCGCGGTCATTGCCGCCGTAGAACTTGTCCAATTCGATCAGGAATGGGCGGTCTGGGTTGGTTCCCGGAGGGATGGCCTGCCAGGACACGGCCGCATCGGCCTGCTCCGGGGGGAACGGCATGTCGAAGAGTTCGGCGTGTGACACGCCTTCGGCGGCATACGGCCCGGCGGCCATCCATGCGGTGATGTATTGCTCGAATCTGGCTATCTGCGCGAGGATTTTCTCCGCCTCTCCTTTCACGAAATCACTATCGGTCGCATCCATGATTTGCGCCAGCACCGCTTTCGTTTCCTGCGGATAAGCGCCGCTGACATTGGCTGCGATTTTCACCGCCGCCACTTCCGCCTCGGCCTTCAGTTCGGCGTCGCGCAGGTGCGCGGCGGCCATGCGTAGCGCGGCGATGTTGCCGGTGTTCGCCAGCGCGCCCAGCACCGTCTTCTTCTGGTCAGCGTTCGCGGCCAGTTGCATGGCCTCTTCGTAGCGGCGGGCCGCATCTTCGGCGGCGCATGCGCCCGGCAGGCCGACCAGCCGCACGTAACCGCCGAGCGCGAGCGCGCCCTGCGTTGTGCCGGCGGCGGTGCGCGCTACATCGCCCAGTGCGTCCATCGGCGCGGGGTTGGGCCAGTCCGACAAAGCGCGGATGGCTGCGTTGCGCAGGGATTCCGTGGGGTCATCCAGGGCTGCGTAGAGGATGGGCAGCGCGGCGTCTGCCTTGGTGGCGCCCAGCCCGGCCAGCGCGGTTTCCTTGTCCTCGGCATTGGTCGCCAACGCCAGCGCCCGCTGGTAATGCGCCACGGTTTCTTCGACAGGACGCTCCGGGTTCAATCCAATCATGCGGATATATCCGCGAAGCGCGGCTGCGCCTTCCGGCGCGTCCCGATGCTTGTCCGCGATGTATGCCAAGTCGCCCATCGGTGCGTCATTCGGCCAGACGCCCAAGGATTCGATTACCGCCAGGTTCAGCGCCGGGTCATCCTCTTGGAGCGCTTCGCGCAAGGCGGGCAGCCCCGCCTCCGAACCAATCCAACCCAGCGCGACCAGGAGGCGCGCCTTGACGGACGCGTCCTTCTCAGTCTGTATCGCTTTGAGCACGGCGGCGGGCCGGTCGTTTTCGTCCGGGATTCTCGCCGCGATGATGGCGATGCTC
>CAZLII010000156.1:0-8745 GCA_964559065.1 uncultured Nitrospirales bacterium
CGACCAGCCTTGGGTATTCGAGCGGATATTGCCCCACCAGTCGTAACTCTTGAAGCCCGTGGCGGGGTCTCCGGCGTCCAGGACCACGTGACCGGAAGTCCCCGAGCCGAGCCGTCCGTCCACATCGCCGACCAGGAGGTTGTAGGCGCCCGCCGCGCCGGGATGCGCGGGGGAAAGATTCGCCTCCATGTAGGTGTCCGGGCGGACGATGATGCAATGTCCGCCGGTGTCATCGGGAATCGCGTCCAGCGCCGCCTGCACCGTCGTGAACGCCGTCGCCCACGACAAGCCGTCGCTGTTGTCGCCTAATTTCGACACATGCAACGTCACGCCGCGCCGCGCATCGTCCACCGGGGCGGCCTGCGCCGCGCCCGAAGCGCAGAACGCAGTGCTAAGCACAGCCACCAATGGGAAGACCAGCAAGAATGCAGTTTCTGGATTTGTCATGGAGAGACTCCTTTTGAGGAAGACAAGGACAGCAAGGCCAACAAAGACAACAAGGACAACAAGGACAACAAGGACGGCAAGGACAGCAAGGACAGCAAGGACAGCAAGGACAGCAAGGACAACAAGGACCACAAGGACAGCAAGGACCACAAGGACTGCGGGAAATGCAATGGAGAATTTGTTCTATAAGTCCTATTAATCACGGTATTTCCAGGCCATGTTGTCTTCTTTACGATCACCAGTCACATCCTATTGTCGTTTATGTCCTTGTTGTCCTTGTGGTCCTTGCTGTCCTTGCCGTCCTTGCTGTCCTTGCCGTCCTTCATAAAAAATGTTGGCCCCAGAATCACCTCCGGGTTCATGCGCCGGGCCTTCGGGTCTTTCCTGCGGGCCATTGCCAGGGCGGCGTGTTTTCCTTCGTCGTTTCCCTGGGCTTGTTCGATGGCCGCCGTTGCATAGTAACCGGCGGGATGGTTGGGATCAGAGATGACCGCCGAGGCCGCCATCGCCGAGGCCTGTTCGGGGTCAGCCGTCCGGAGCAAACCGTGGGAAAGCAGGGCGAATTCCATCGCATTGAAATCGTCATGGGGGGGGTCGGTTGCTTTCAGGAGGGCCTTGTGCGCCCCGTGTTGCTTTTGTTCGACAAGCGCCAGTCCGAGGTACAGCCACGCGCGGCCGTAGTCATTGCGAAAATCCAGGGCGCGGCGCGCGGCGGCTTCCGCGGCGGGCATGTCCCCGGCCCACCAGAACGCCATCGCCAGATCGGTGTAATCTTTGAAAATGTCTTCGGGCAGCGCATCCTGGGATGAGAGGTGCGGCGCGGCGCCACCCCGCCGCACCTGATACACCCGCAGCGGCGGCAGCCCACCGAATTCCCGCACGGAAAAGGACAGGCCCGCCGCGAGCAATCTGGACTCCAGCACGTCCGGCCCGACAGGCGTCGCGCCTACTTCCATCAGCGCCCAAGCAGACTGTGGGTCATCAGGCCCCTTCATTTTCAGCCCGACGACGAAGGCTGTCAGTTCCGCAAGTCCCTCAATGGTTTTGGCGTAGGCGCTGACCTGCGGCGCAGGCCCCATCTCATAGAGAAAGCCCCGATGAAAGAGCCAGTCCTGATATACGATGAAGTCGTCCGGCGTGCCGTGCGCCGAAATGTGCCGCGCGGCGGCGCGCCAGTCCCGGTCCTGCGCCGCGTCCAGCACCAGCATCTGCTGATAGGCGTACAAGGCCAGCAACGCCGTCACTGCCGCGCAGCGCACGAGGCGCCCCGGCAGTTGCGCCAGCGCTACGCCCAGCAACAGATAAAGCCCAAAGGAGGCATAGAGCGTGTAGCGCGGCCAGATGCAGGGCCGCCACAGGTGCGACGCGGCGTAGAGCAGCAACGGGGGAAGCAACCACCAGATCAGCAGGAAAACGGTCCACCGCCAGGTTTCCGGCGCGCCCTTCGCGGCAATGCGCCGCCAGGCGGCCGTCGCCGCCGCCCACAGCACCCCGGCCAGTGTCAGGGCCAGCATGGCCCACCCGATGCGTCCGTGCCATCCGACCAGACGATGCGCGGCGGCTTCCGGGACTATCCGCGCCCACGCGGCGGCGTCGGGCCGCAATTGAAAACTCACTCCCAAGATGTCATCCGCCAGAAGGTCACCGAGGAAATGCCGGAGTGACGGCGTGACCATCCACGGGGTGGCGGCGGGGGACCAGAAATTGATGCTCACCACATAGGCGAGCGCCGGGAGCGCAAGCGCCGCCTGCAAGACACCCCAGCGCCACAGCAGCCGCTTGTCGCGCCAGTGTATACCGGCAAGAAAAAGCGCTTCCACGATGGGGATCAACACGGCGAAGGGATGCGTCCAGACCAGCAACAGCGTCACAATGCTGTGCGCCGTCCACCAGCGTTTCCCGCCCCCCCGCGCCACGCGCTGAAAGGTGTAGCAGTGCGCCATCGCCGCCATCGCCAGGAAGCCATAGACTCGAATCTCGCGGGAATAATACCAGTGCATCGGCGACAATGCGGCGCAGGCGGCGGCGATCAGGCCGGCGCGCCGGCCGAACAACTCCCGTCCGCATTGATAGACCAGAAAAACGACCGCCATCCCCATCCCCACCGAGAACAGGCGCAACGCAAGCATGGATTGGCTGACATGGCGGTTGAAAAAATAGGCCAGCGAATAATAGGCGGGCATGGATGCCGGGTCCAGGAAGCGATTGCGCCGGAGATATTCCCACACCGAGTCGCACGCCTCCGCCCCTGTCGCGGCACGCCATCGGTCATAGTGGGGAGATGCCTCAATAAACCGTGGGGGGCGCAGGTGGACCACGCTGGTGAAGGCGTCGAAGGACAGGGATTCCCGGTGAATGCCGTAGAGCCGCGTCAGCAATGCCGCCAGAAACACCAGTCCCAACGCCAGAAAGAAGCGAAACGGGGCGCGTTCTGTGTCTTGCGCGGTGGCCATGAACGGCATCTTAGACCGCGCCCGTTGTCCGCTTCAAACGGCATATGGCAGAGGCGCAGTTGTGAGGCGGGAAATGGCGATGTAACGAATTTGAATCAGGGTGGTATTGATGATGGAGACCGACGCAAAAGCGCCGGGCAACAGAATCACCGGAACCAACACAAAAGGAGATGAGTCATGGATTGGTTGACGAACCTGTGGAGTGGAATCGTGGGCTTTTTCACCGGCATTTGGGAAGCCCTTTTTTCTTTCTTCACCGGGCTTTTCTAATAAGTTCAACAGCCCGGAATAACAGTATCTTTCGTTTACCTCCCGCGCAGTTCCCCCCACTGCGCGGGATTGGCGCCGTCGCCTTCCCGCCTCTCCCCCTCCCTCTCTCGGCGACGGCGTCCCTCTTTTTTCTGATCGCCGCCGATTCTGAGCATCGTGCATTCCAAAGGCAAGTGCGGTATCCTATAGGGGCCATAAGCAGACAATATGTGAAAGGGTGGACCGATGGAAGCCAAAGACAGGCCGGCAGCGGTGACGAATTATGTCACGATAATGCGGATTCTGGGATTGCTCTACGTGTTGGGGGCGTTGCTGTTTTTCTTTTTTCCGGACTGGGTGCTGTGGTTCATCAATTTATTGCCGAAGGTCATCCGACTGGTGGAGATCATCCCGGAGAGCAGCGAGCATTTCTGGGTGCCGCTGGCGACTTCCATGATGGTGATGCTGGCGATCATCGCGTTTTCGGCGGCGGCCTCGCCGGAAATCCGTATTCTGGCTTATGTGCACATGGCATCCAAGGCCTGTTCCAGCCTGGGATACCTCTATTTTTTTATTTTCAAGGCCCACTATTTCGCATATCTCATCGGCTTCCTCGTTGATCTGCCGATATTCATTCTTGTGACCTGGTTGGCCCTGCGCGCCTTCGCCGCCATGAAAAAGGACGCGGCGCCCCCTGAAGCCGGGCCGGCTGTCGCCACTCCGGAATCATGAACACAGGCACGCGCAACACCGGCAATCACCCGATCTTCGATCCGGCCGCTGCACCCGCAGGCGGGTGGCAGGAGGTCTGGTACCTCAGGTGCAATGATCCCGGCAGCGGCGACGCGCTCTGGCTGCGCTTCACGTTGTTGGTTCGCCGCGACGGCTCCAAGCGGGTCGCGGAAACCTGGGCCATCCACTTCCACAAGAACCCGGACGGCGGCGTGGACAAGACGGGCATGAAGAACACCCATGCCCTGGCGGCGTTCCGCATCGAGGAAACCGCGCCACACGCGGATACGGCCGCTTTCCATATCGCGGACTGCTTTTTCAGCGACGGGAACACTTTCGGCGAAGTGGCGTCGGCGGAACACCGCATCCGCTGGGATTTGACCATAACGCCGGAACAATCCCTTGCGTTTGATTTTGTGCCCGCCGCGCTGCGGCGGCTCGGCCTGGTGAAGAACATGGCCATCACCCCCTATGAAGACCTGCGTTTCTCCGGGTGGGTGGAGGTGGATGGATGCCGCCGGGACTGGCGCGCCGCGCCGGGCATGCAGGGGCATCTTGCCGGACCGAAGAACGGCCATTCCTGGGCGTGGGCGCACTGCAACATGTTCGTGGACGACGCCGGCTCGCCGCAGCCTGTCATCCTTGATGCGCTGAGCGCGCGGGCGCGCCTGGGTTCGGGCCGGGCCACGCCGCTCTTGAGCACGCTGTATGTGCATGTCGGCGGACATGACCTGTGCTGCAATGGCCTCCTGGATGTGCTCCGGACAAAATCCGCGTATGGACTGGATGGCTGGACCTTCACCGCGCGGAAGGGCGATTGGACCATTCGCGGGGAAATCCAGGGGAAGCAGGACCACTACGCCGGGGTCACGTATGAAGATACCGACGGCAGCAACCTGTATTGCTATAATTCCAAAATTTCCGACATGACTTTGAAATTGCGGCGCGGAAATGACACGCCCCTCCGCTGCTTCAGCCATGGCACGACCGCCTTTGAAATCGTTACGCGGGAGAAGATTCCGGGGATTCCCCTGGTGATATGAAGCTCGGGGAGCGCAAGCGTGCCGCCTGCGGACCTCTGGAGACCTTCGGTCGGCGCGAAGGACAACAGGGACGGCAAGGACAGCAGGGACGGCAAGGACAGCAGGGACGGCAAGGACAGCAGGGACAGCAAGGACAGCAAGGACAGCAGGGACGGCAAGGACAGCAAGGACAGCAGGGACGGCAAGGACAGCAAGGAAAACAGAAAGAGGGATGGGTGGGGCAGGAAACGTGGGGCGAAGGTGAAGAGGAGAAGACGGCAATGAAGCGATTCACCTCATGGTGGCTGGGTTTGCTGCTGTTGGGCGCGAGCATGCTGGGGGCGGAGGCGACTGCAGCACCGCGCGCGGCGGTGCTGCACTCGGAACTTCCGGACGCAGAGGCGGCGGTGGCCGATATGCTCGCGGATTCGCTGCGTAATGCCGGCTACTCTGTGTCTTTCATTTCTTTCGACGATTTGTGTGATCCATCGCGGCTTTCGGCGGGCAATATGGACCTTTTGGCGTTGCCGGATGCGTCGGCGTTGCCGATCAATGCCGTGGGGCCGGTGGAGGCATACCTGCGGGCGGGCGGCGACATCATCGCGCTGAATGCGCCGTTGTGGCGGCGCCAGTTGATCCGCGACGAGAGCGGCTGGATGGACCGCGAAGAATACCAGCGGAAATATGCCGGAACCCTGTTGCAAAACCACCTGTTTTCTTTCACCGAGGAGGAAATCGCTTCATGGCATCGGTCCACCAACGACATGTCCACACTGACGACGCACGAGCCGGAGGTCGTGGGAGAAGGATCGGTGGACACGGGGCTGCATGTGACCATTTCCCGGTTGGATAATTGGGACACCTTCACGTCGCCCCTGCTGGAGCAGCCTTTTCCCGACGGGCACACGCTGACGGTATTCTTCGCCAGGGGCGGTCCGCAGACCACGGAACTCGCCGTGGAATGGCGGGAACGCGACGGGTCGAGGTGGATTGCCACCGTGCCGCTGACGCACGAGTGGCGGCAATATGTACTGGCCCCGGAGGATTTTCACTTCTGGGAGAGCGCGCCGGCGCGGGCGGGAAGCCGCTTCAATCCAGCAGGGGCGGAGCAGTGCAGCATCGGTCTCGCCCTCTCGCACACCCGCCTCTCCGGCGACCGACATGAATACTGGGTGGGACCGTTCGGCACCGCCGCACGCACGTCGGACCACGAGCGCATGCTCACGTCGTTCACGCCGCCGCTGCTGGACATTCTGTCGCCGGGCTACAAGTTTTTTCCCGCGCGCGACACGGCACGTCTCTTGACGCCCTTCGACATGGGCCTGCGCGAAATCGTTGCGTTGGAACCGCCCGCCGAAATGCTGTCGCCGCATCCCCGCCCCAAAGCGGGCGGATTCGACAAGGGCCGCGCCTGGCGCTGGCAGCCCATCCTGCAGGCGCGTTCCGAAGACGGCATCTGGCGCGGCACGCCCGCAGTGATTCTGACACATCCCGATGGGCCCTACAAAGGCGGCCTGTGGGTGTCCTTCGGTATCGGCGAAACGGCGTGGCTGACCCAACGCGCGGTGCAGGACATCATCATCGAAGTGGCCCGGCGCATGCGCCGGAGCGTTTTCCTGGTGGATGCGGGGGCGAATTTCTATACCTATTTCGAAGGCCAATCCATGCGCTTGGGCGCACGCGTGGCAAATGTGGGCCGCGAAGCCTCCGGCAATCTGGGCCTGCGCCTGCATCTTTTGAACGCGGATACCGGGGAACTGGCGCATCATCTGCAATGGGATGTGCGTATTCCCGCCGGGGAAACCGTGACGCGGGCCGAGGTTTATCAGCCCGATCAGTGGCCGGAAAAGGGATTCCGGGTTACGGTGGAATTGCTGGACGAGGGCATTGTGTTTGACCGCGCCGAGCATGAGGCGCATGTCTGGCGACCCAAGCCGAATCCCTCCTATATCAGCGTGGAAAACGGGCGTTTCATGCTGGATGGCCGGCCCTGGCGGGCGCACGGGGTCAATTACATGCCCTCATCGGGCATCGCCACCGAAGACGGGCCGTACTTCGAGTATTGGCTCGGTGCGCGCTCCTATGACCCGCAGGTGATTGACCGCGACCTGGCGCACATTGTGAACCTCGGCCTGAATTCGGTCAGCATTTTCATCTACCATCAATCGCTGGCCGCGCAGAACCTGCTCGACCTGTTACGGCGGATCGATGCCTTGGGATTGAAGGTCAACCTGTCGTTGCGGCCCGGCACCCCCATGGATTTCGAGTGGGACAAGATGCGCGAACTTATCGAATACTACCGGCTGCCGGAGCATGACTGTATCTTCGCGCTGGACCTCGCATGGGAACCCATGTTCGGCGACCACCAGGCGCGCCGGCGCTGGGACCCGGAATGGCGCGCCTGGATCGCGGAACGCTACGGCAGCGTCGAAAACGCGGAAAAGGATTGGGGCTTCAGTGCGCCGCGCGATGACGCGGGACAAGTTACCAATCCCTTGGGCGATCACATTATCGGCGACGGGCCGTGGCGCGGCATGGTCGCCGCCTACCGGCGCTTTCTGGACACGCTGCTCTATGAAAAATACAGCATCGCACGCGATCTGGTGCGCACGGTGGACCCGGTGCATTTGGTGAGTTTCCGCATGGCGGAGGCGGGTAATCCCACTTTCAGGTGGGACAAGGCGATTCCCTATGATTTCGCCTACCTCGCGGGCGCGGTGGACCTGCTCGAACCCGAAGCCTACGGCCGCATCGGCGACTGGGAAAAGGTCAAGCCCGGCTGGTTCACCTTTGAATACACCCGTTGGGCGGGGCCGCATCTGCCGATGGTCTGGGCGGAGATGGGCGTGCATGCCTGGGTCGAGAGCCAGATGCGCGCCACACCGGAACGCCTGCAATTTCAGGCCGATTACTACGCGCATTTCTATCGCATGCTCACCCGCAGCGGCGCGGACGGCATCTTTTTCTGGTGGTATCCCGGCGGCTACCGCGTCGGCGAGCGCAGCGATTACGGCATCATCGAACCCGACGGCACGGACCGCCCGGTCAGCCGGGCCATCCGCGACAACGCCCAGACCTATCTGCGCGCCCCCCTGCCCCAACCGGTGGACCATTACATCGAATTCGATCGGGACCTGCACCCCGACGGCCTGATCGGCATCCATGAGGCGGCGCAGGAGGAATTCTGGCAGGCCATTGAAGACGGCAAAACACCCGGCCTGAGAACCGCCGGCACGGGAACCACTTCAGCCGATTGCCCGCTCCTCGCCGTGGGCAATACGCCCTGTAACGGGTCCAATCCGCCGAAGTTCCTGGATGCCTTCTTTGACCGCGTGGAAGTGGCCGGGGGTGCGGCGGTGGAGAAGGGCGGCCGGGTCCTCGTTTCCGACGATGCGCCGGTGTTTGCCCGCGTTACGGCGACCAATCTCGGCGAAGCCAGATGGCTTTCGCCAGCGGATCATGAAGGCCCCGGAAGGGTCTGGCTCGTGCTACGGTACTCGGATGATTCCCAGGAGGTCCGGATACCCCTGCCAAAATCCCTGACCCGCTTTGGACAGGTGGTCTTCGATAATGTGCCCCTCCATGCGCGCGGACCGTTATTCCGTGAAAAGACCGTGACGTTGCGCTTCTATGCGGAGGACCGCGCGTGGTTTGGTCCCGTCTTCACCTTGGGCCTGTTGCCGCGCTGAGCATGCTTCCGCCGGTTCCGGGAAATACGGCGGGGCTCAGGCGGCGCCCTGTCCGCGGAACACGACGCGGAAGGTTTTAAGCAGTATCACAAAATCGAGGAAGAGCGACCGGGAATCAATGTAGGAGAGGTGCGTGGCCTTCGGTGAGCCCCT
>CAZLII010000157.1:0-8706 GCA_964559065.1 uncultured Nitrospirales bacterium
AATATCCCGATGTTCATGTCGTCACACTGGACAAACTGACCTACGCCGGGAACCTGGACAATCTGCGCGAGGCGGACCCCGCGCGGCACACGTTCATTCGCGGCGACATCGCCGACGCGGCAGCGGTGCGGGAGGCGATGCGCGGCTGCGACGCGGTGGTGAATTTCGCGGCGGAGACGCATGTGGACCGGAGCATCCTCGGCGCGGCGGATTTCCTGCGCACGAATGTCGAGGGCGTGTACAACATCCTGGAGGCGGCGAAGGAACAGGGCACGGGGCGGGTATTGCTGGTCTCGACGGACGAGGTGTACGGCAGCATTGAGCAGGGGTCCTTCAAGGAGACCGACCCCTTGAACCCGCGCAATCCCTACAGCGCGGCGAAAGCCGGCGGCGAACTGATCGGGCGCTCCTATTTCACCACCTTCGGCGTGCCAGTGATCATCACGCGGGGGTCGAACACCTACGGCCCCTATCAATACCCGGAAAAGGTGCTGCCGCTCTTTGTCACCAACGCCATTGACGGCGAACCGCTCCCGCTTTACAAGGGCGGCGAGCACAACGTCCGCGACTGGCTCTATGTGGACGATCATTGCCGGGGGATTGACTTGGCACTGCGACAGGGCGCGCCGGGGGAAATCTACAACATCGCCGGGGGCAATGAACGCGAGAACATCGCGCTGACCCGGCGGATTCTGGCATTGACGGGCCGCGACGAATCGCTTGTCCGTCTCGTGGCGGACCGGCCCGGCCACGACCGCCGCTATTCGATTGACGCCGGAAAACTGCGGGCGCTCGGCTGGAAACCCCTGATGGACTGGGATGAAGGAATCGCCCAGACCGTCAGATGGTACCAGGACAACGAATGGTGGTGGCGCAAGATCAAGTCCGGCGAATTCCGGCAATACTACGAGCGGCAATACGGCAACCGCTGACGCATTGGATAGGGTTGCGCGGGGGCGCGGGCCTACGCGCGCGCGGCCAGATCGCTGCAGCCGGGCGCGTCTTTCTGCGATTGTGCCAATGCCATTAGCCAGTCGGGAAACGTTCCGCCGGCATCGCTCTTTGCGATGCCGAACAATTCGTCCACCACTTGGGGGTGATCTCCTGCAACGTTGCGCGCAAAGGGATCGTCGGCACGCAAATCGTGCAGCAGCACGCCCGTGCCGTCCACCTTGCAGTTCATCCACCAGCGGTCGGTGACCACGGTGGGCGTCGAACCCCATGCCACGGTCACGTGATCGCGGCGTCCGGGGCGTCCCGCGACCGCGTCATCGAGGAACGGCGCGCCGTCCAGGGGCGCTTCGGGCTGGATGCCGGCGATGTCGAGCACGCTCGCGCTGATGTCCACGTGTTGCACGAACATGTCGCTTCGGGTTCCGGCGTGTTCGCCGCCGGGAAAGCGGACTATCAGGGGCGTTTCATAGACTTCAGGCGTGGAGGGGTAACCCTGCTTGCCCATGTAGTTGCGGTCTCCGATGGAGTGGCCATGGTCCGCCGTAAGGATCACCATGGTATTGTCGAGCAAATCGAGGACGCGTAGCGACTCCATGAAATAGCCGAACCAACGATCGCACATGGTCACCGAGGCGCTGTAGTTCGCCTGTGTGCGCCTGAGCAGCGCCGGGTCCAAACCCGTCGTGTCGCCGTAGCCGGACCGAATCTGCTCGCGAGTCTCTTCCCGGAGATACATTCTGCGGTAATGGTTGGGAACCAGCCAAGGTTCGTGCGGGTCGAAACTCTCGACCGTGAGAAAGAACCGGCCCGCGTCCTGGTTCTGTTCCAGCCACAGCGCCGCTTCCTTGAACACGCGCGCCGAAAAGTAATCCTCCTCGCGGGTGCGGTCCCGCATGTTGAGAATGCACTGCCGAATGAAGCGGACGGTTGCCTCATTCTGCAGTTCCGGGGGCAGCCAGTAGTCAATTTCCTGCTGCGCGGGTTGCGGCCCGGAACGCATCGGGTCGGTCTCCTGTCCCCGGAGAAACATCCACTGATCGAAACCGCGCCAGAAATTCTTGGAAGGCTTGAACATGTGGTACACATCGGCGATCAGGGCGGTGCGGAAACCCGCCGCCTGGAACATCTCGGCAAGCGTCGCCTGGTCCTCCGGAATCGGCCCCCAGCCGGGCGCGCCCTTGAAATCGCCGCGCAGGCTGAAGTCGGCGTCGGCGAATGGATAGACCCGGCGGCCCGTGTACAGCGCGCGGCGCATGGGCAGGGTCGGAAGCGATTCGGGAAAGGCCCGGGTCATCACCAGCGACTCGCGGGCGAAAGCATCAAGATGCGGGGTATACACCTTGCCCCAGGATGGGCATCCATATACGCCGATACAGTCCTTTCGCAATGAATCGAAAATTACCAGGATGATGTTCACTGCACTATGCTCCTTGTCAATTCAATATAGAAACAGAAAATCGAGCATCATTTTTTCAGATGTGCTGAGAAATTGTTCACAGCCTACCGGAGCATTCAAAGAAAATCAATGGTTTGTCGTGTTACGCAACCTGAGACAGCAGCCGAGGGTGCGTTACGCCCGCCTATCGGCGGTGGGTCCATTCAGGAGAGCGGTATTTGCTTTGGGCGAGGGCCAATGCGGCGGCGCTTTCTTCAGGGGTGGGCGATTCCGGGGGTCCAGTCGCGCCGAAGGCTTCTCGAAGCGCGGCGCGAAGCATCGCAGGGCCGAAGGGGACGGCGCGGACGAATGCCCGGTGGCTGCGGGGACCGCGATAGTCGGGACGGTCTTCGGGTTCCAGAAGATAGCGGTCCATGCCATCGTAGTCGGGCCGATGGAGGAGCGTGCCGTGGTGGAGGATGGCGCGGCGGCGGCGGCGCTGGGCGTTGCCGGAGATTTTGCAGCCGTCCAGGGCGAGGTCGCTGATTCCCGCCGGTTGCGCGGGCGCGCCGCGCGCGGTCAGTGCCGCCGCGATGCGGCCGCGAATGAGCGCATAGGAGGCGTGCAAACGCCCCAGTTCCGGCCACGCGGCCAGGGGAATCGCGAGCGCGTAGTTCAGGCAGCCCGGCCCCTGCAGCACGCAGCCGCCGGCCGTGCACCTGCGCAACACGGGCACGCCGTCGGCCCGGCAATGCGCGAGATGCGCCACGCGCGCAATCATCTGCCCTGTGCCAATCACCACGAAGCGGACCGGGCTTTCCCAGATGCGGAGGGTCGGGCCGGCCAAGCCGCTGTCCGCCGCATCCAGCAACGCCTCATCCAGGGCGAGGTTTTCGGCGGGTTCGTCGAAACTCAGGTCAATCAGCCGCATGGCGGATGCGCACAGTTCAGTTCCCGGGCCGCCTTCACTTCGTCCAGTCGCCCGACGGGCGTGGTGTGCGGGGCGGTGCGCAGCGACTCCGGGTCCGTGTCCACGCGCCGCATGATGTCAATCATGGCGTCGCAGAAGGCATCGAGCGTTTCCTTCGTTTCCGTCTCGGTCGGCTCGATCATCAGGCATTCCTTCACGGTCAGCGGGAAATAGACGGTGGGTGCGTAGAAGCCGAAATCAAGCAACGCCTTGGCGATGTCGAGCGCGCGCACGCCCTTTTCCGCCTGCGGCGCGGCGGTGAAGAGGCACTCGTGCATGAAGCGCCCGTCGAAGGCCGGTTTGTAAATGTCCTTGAGCCGGGCGTGGATGTAGTTGGCGTTGATGACGGCGGCGCGGCTGATTTCCCGCAGTCCCTCGTCGCCCAGACTGCGGATGTAGGCGTAGGCCCGCACGGCGATGAGGAAATTGCCGAAGAACGCGGCGATGCGCCCGATGGATTTCTCCGGCATTTGCAGCGCGTACGCGTCGCCGCGCCGCACCACGCGCGGGCCGGGTAGATAGGGCAGCAGGCGCGCGCCTACGCCGACAGGCCCCGACCCCGGGCCGCCCATGCCGTGCGGCGTGGCGAAGGTCTTGTGCAGGTTGTAGTGCATCACATCAAAGCCCAGATCACCCGGACGGCACTGGCCGATGATGGCGTTCAGGTTCGCCCCGTCGTAATAGAGCAGCGCGTCGCGCGCGTGCGCGCACTCGGCGATACGCGCGACATCCGGCTCGAAAAGCCCGTGCGTGTTCGGGCAGGTCAGCATGACGCCGGCCACCTCATCGGTCATCGCCTCCTCGAAGCGCTGCAAGTCAATCAGGCCGTGGGCGTTCGAGGGAATCTGCACCACGCGGAAGCCGGCCATGGCGGCGCTGGCGGGGTTCGTGCCGTGGGCCGAGTCCGGCACGAGGATGATCTTTTTGTGCGCGTTGCCGTGGTCGCGGTGATAGGCGGCCATCATGAGCGCGCCGGTCAACTCGCCGTGCGCGCCCGCGATGGGCTGCAGCGACGCCGCATGCATCCCCGCGATTTCCGCGAGCAGGCCCTCCAATTCGTGGATGAGCGCCAGCGCGCCCTGGCAACGCGGCAGATACGCAGCGACGCTTGACAGATGCGGATGCAACTGCGTGAATCCCCGATACCCGGCCGCCGTCTCCATCGCCTTGGGATTGTATTTCATCGTGCAGGAACCGAGCGGATAAAAGCGGTCATCCACGCCCGCGTTGCGCTGCGAGAGGTGCGTGAAGTGGCGGACGACATCGAGTTCGGATACCTCTGGCAATTCGGCAGACCGTGCGCGCCGCAGCGCTTCCGGAAGCGCCGCCGCCGGCACATCCAACGGATCGAGGCGTGTGGCGCGGCGTCCCCGGCATTTCTCATAGATCAACTGCATGACACTTCCTCCAGCGCCGTCGCGAAGGCGTCCAACTGCGCGCGGGTCCGCTTTTCCGTGACCGCGATCAGCAGGTCCTGCGGACCGCCCGCCTCCAGTGCCGCAAGCGGCAGCCCGGCATAGAATCCCCTGTCCAACATGGCCGCGACCGTGTCTTCCGCGTCGCGCGGCAGGCGCACGGCAAATTCATTGAAGGTCGGGCCGTCGTTGAGCATTCCCGCGAAATGCAGCCGCCCCTTGAGGTATTCCGCCTTGGCGTGGCAGGCTTCCGCAGTCTCGCGCAGACCCTCCTTCCCCAGCAGCGACAGGTAGAGCAGCGCGCGCAGCGCGCACAGCGCCTGGTTCGAGCAGATGTTCGACATCGCCTTGTCGCGGCGGATGTGCTGTTCCCGCGTTTGCAGGGTCAGCACGAAGCCCCGGCGGCCCGCGGCGTCCACCGTCATCCCCGCGATGCGGCCCGGCATCTTGCGGACATATTCCTTGCGCGTCGCCATGATGCCCAGGTATGGCCCGCCGAAACCCAGCGGCATGCCCAGGCATTGCCCTTCCGCCACGGCGATGTCCGCGCCCATCGCGCCGGGCGTCTTTATCAGCCCCAGGGAAATCGGATAGAACGACACCACTAGCAGCGCCTTCGCCGCGTGACAACGCTCGGCCAGCGCGCTGTAGTCATGCACCGCCCCCAGGAAGGACGGATTCTGCACGATGACACACGCGGCATCGGCGGGGTCGTCGCCCTGGGCGAGGTCAAAATCCAGATTCGCCGTGTGCGTGGCAAGCATCCGGCGATAGACGGGATTGACGGAATCATGCACCACGACGCGGCGGCGTCCCGTCACGCGGGCGGCCATGGTGGCGGCTTCAAAAACCGCCGTGCCGCCGTCGTAGAGCGAAGCGTTCGAGAATTCCATCTCCGTCAGGCGGCAGACCGCCGTCTGGTATTCGTAAATCGCCTGTAACGCGCCCTGCGAACACTCCGGCTGATACGGCGTGTATGCCGTATAGAACTCACTCCGGCCCGCCAGCGCATCCACCGCCGCCGGAATGAAATGATCGTAATAGCCGCCGCCCAGAAAACACACCGGACGCGGGTCGTTCCGCTCGGCAAAGCCCGCGACATGGTCCAGTGCCGCCATTTCCGACATGCCCGGCGGCGCCTGCCACGCCTGCATGCGCAATTCCGCCGGGATCGCGGCGAGAAGGTCCTCCGCCGTCTCCACACCGATGATGTCGAGCATCGCCCGCTCATCGGCCGCTGTCATGGGAACCCAGGACATCCGATACATCCTCCTGTATTGTCTGACCTGTCCAACCTATCCTGTCATCTGCCCTGCCCTATCGTCCGACTTGTCCGCTCCGCCTGCCCCGTTCATGCCGTCCGACAGGTCCGACTTCTCCTGCAAAACCTGGCGCTCAATGATCCTGGCTGTTCAAGAATTCCTGGTAGGCCGCCGCGTCCATCAGCGCATCCAAATCCGCGACGTTTACGTCGCCCATTTTGAAAAACCAGCCCGCGCCGTAGGGGTCTTTGTTGACCAGTTCCGGTTCGGTGTCAATCGCGTCATTCACGGCTACGACGACGCCGGAGACCGGAGCATAGACCTCGCTCCACGCCTTGACCGAGTCCACCGCCGCCACCGCGTCGCCCTGCTGAAACTTCGCGCCCTCCTCCGGCAGGTCCACATGTGTGATCTCGCCCAGTTCCTGCTGGGCGAAATCGGTAATGCCGACCACGTAGGCCCCGTCCTGAAAACCGACCCACTCATGCGCTTCCGTGTACTTCAACTCATCCGGATTCATGCTGTTGATCTCCCTCGTTCCAACCAATACTTACTCATAAAGCAGACCGAAAAGCCTTCTCACCGTCATTCCCGCGCAGGCGGGAATCCGGTGTTCGCGCAACGGGTAAACGCTGCCCTATCTGGTCCCCCGCCTTCGCGGGGGTGACGAGAGGGGGGCGTGGCAGGTGCTACTATCAGCACGATGGAAAATCAGTGCTGCTATAATTTCCACATGATTATTGTCAGCCTTGTCTCCTTATGCGAACCGCATCCGGCAGGTGCCCTGTTTGTAAATCGGGACTTCGGCGGTTTCGACGCGAATGGCGCGCGGCCCGACCGTCAGCGGCGTGCCGGGCGCAGCGAGCGCCGGCGGCACATACGCCAGCCCGATACCCCGTTCGACGCTCGGACCGAAACCGCCGCTGCTCACCGCGCCGACCGCCTTGCCGTCGTGATACGCCTCAAAGCCATGACGCGGCGCCTGGCGGCTTTCCGATACGATGGGGGTGAGCACGCGCGCGCAGCCGAGGTCCCGCTGCGCCAGCAGCGCCTCCTTGCCCAGAAAATCCGAGTCCCAGGCGATGAAGCGGTCCATCGCCGCCTCGAGCGGCGTCGTGTCTTCCGTCAGGTCCTGCCCGTTCAGGGGATAGCACATCTCCATGCGCAGGGTGTCGCGCGCGCCGAGGCCGCAGGGCAGTACCGTGGGATGCGCAATCAGCGCCCGCCACAGATCGCGCGCATGTTCCGCGGGAATGAATAGTTCATACCCGAGTTCGCCGGTGTATCCCGCGCGCGTCACGACAAGTTCCCGTCCGTGCCACATGCAGCGTCGCCCGGTCCAATAGCCCAACGGCGCAATGTCCGTCAGTCCGATGTCCAGCAGCGCCTGCCGTGACGCCGGGCCTTGGACATCCAGTTTCGCCGTGGCGTCCGAAACGTTTTCCACGCCCGGCCCGTCCAGCATTGCCGCGACCTGTTTCAGGGGCGCGGCGTTGGTGACCAGATACAGTTCGTCTTCACTCAGCCGCAGGCCGACGCAATCGTCCACAATGCAGCCGTGGTCATTCAGGATCGCCGTGTAGCGGCAGCGGCCTGGCTTCAGGCCGATCATGTCGGAAAAGACCAGGCGGTCAAAAGTGTGGAGAGCCGCTTCGCCGCGCAACAGGAATTCGCCCATGTGCGAGCAGTCGAACAGCCCTGCCTGCCGGCGGGTGTGATGGTGCTCGGCGATGATGCCGGAGAACTGGATCGGCAAGGCCCAGCCGTGGAAGTCGGTTGCTTTGGCCCCGAATGCCGCATATTCGTCGAACAAAGGAGTGCGTTGCACGTCATTGCTCCCGGACGCCGCATGGGTTCCCGACACGGCGCGCGTTTCGCCGCGCCATGGCATGGCCATGACAGTACTGCTCCTGTTTTCTTGGTGCGCCCAGGCGATCGGCATCCCATTCCCGCCGCTTCCCCGTGGTTAAGGCCACGCCAACGCTCGCCAGTCACGACGGGATGCAAAGAATACTGTGCCAAATCGCCCCCCGCCGCTGTCAAATAGAACCGGGCTGCGGCGCCGGCGCTCCCACGCCCAAGGACGCCCCCGCTGTCTAAGTTTCCTGGAAAAGTCTGTTGATGAGATGCGTGCTGGACTGTCCCTCGACGCCGGGAATGATGGCGATTTCACCGCCGTAACTTTCCACAAGGCGGCGTTCGGGCTGAACGATGGTGTCAAGGCTGTAGTCGCCGCCCTTGGCGTACACGTGGGGCCGCAACGCCTCCAGGTGGGGCATGGGCGTTTTGCCGTCGAAGATGACGACGTAGTCCACGCATTCGAGGGCGGAGAGGACGATGGCGCGGTTCTGCTCGTTGACGAGCGGCCGGTCCGGCCCCTTGTTTTCGCGAACGGAGCGGTCGCTGTTCAGCCCCACCACAAGCACGTCGCCCTGCTGGCGTGCGCGCAGCAGGTAGGAGATGTGGCCGACGTGGAGGATGTCGAAGCAGCCGTTGGTCCAGACGATGCGCTTGCCGTCCTGCTTGAGTTTGTCCACGATGGGCGTAAGTTCATCGAGAGTTTTCAGTTTCGCGGGGCCGTGCTCGCTGGTGAGCGCATGGACCACTTCGTCGTTGGACACCGTGACGACGCCTTCCTGGGTGACCGCGATGCCCGCCGCCGCATTGCCGAGAAAGGCGGCGTCGTGGAGCGAGCCGCCGGCGGCGAGGGTGATGGCGACGGCGGCGGCG
>CAZLII010000158.1:0-8684 GCA_964559065.1 uncultured Nitrospirales bacterium
CGCCCTGTTCTACGCAACAAAATTCGCCTAAATGGGCCAAACACCAGACCCCCGCGAAAGCGGGGGTCCAGAGAAAATCGAGGGTATTCATTGCGCGATTGCTGGATTCCCGCTTGCGCGGGAATGATGGTGGCGGGGGAGGGGGACGTTACGATTCCAATAAATGTGGTTTCGGCTACGCCTCGTTAGAGCATTGGCTGAAGAAGCGGTCAGTATCATGCTCACCGACCGCGGCGCTTCTGCGGGGAATAGCCCAACGCCAGAGGATGTTTCTCGTGATACCGCCGGGCAACGGATTCTACGGGAAAGACCATGAGGCAATGGCGCGCAGGCAGAATATATTTTGTCGTAGAGGTGCAATCGGATATTTCTGCGACGCGGTGAAAAGTCGTCTCAGCCATTTTTTCACCAATTCCAGAAATCCTCCTCACCAGCACGATGCGGACCGGGGCGCGCATGAATCCACGGACCTTGCCACCGAAGCGTGGACAAGCCGAAAAACGGGCGTGGACACCGAAAGCCTTACCACGGCGATCGAGTGCGCCGGGGAAGCGGTGCTTATCACGGATGCGAGCGGCATGATTCTATATGCGAATCCGGCGTTCACCGCGCAGACAGGCTATGCCCGAAAAGAGGTGTTGGGCAAAACGCCGAACATACTGAAGAGCGGCCTTCAGGATGCCGCGTTTTACGCCAATCTTTGGGCGACCATCCGTTCCGGGAAAACGTGGCGCGGCGAACTGGCAAATCGGCGCAAGGACGGTGTCCTCTACGAGGTGGAACAAACCATCGCACCGGTGAAGGATGGCTCCGACGCAATCACCGGCTACGTTTCCATCAAGCGGGACGTGACGGAACGGCGGCGCGCGGAGCGCGAAGTAGCCGAGCACCAATCCCGAATGCAGGCATCGGCGCGCATGGCCGCGCTGGGGCTTGTCGCGGGCAATATCGCCCATGAAATCAAAAACCCGCTCACGGTCATCAGCGGCGACGCCGAATTGCTTGCGACAATGTGTCGCAACGGCAAGGGGCATGAGAAAAACTGCCTGGATGCGACGGAGCGAATTGCACGCAATGCCGAACGGCTGGAGCGTATTGTGCGGGGATTGCTCAATCTCTCGCGCGAAGGCGCGCGTGACCCCTTCCATTGCGTCTCGATGCGAACGCTGATAGAAGAGACTGCCGAACTATGCCGTCCCCAATTTGTCTTTAAGGGCGTTCGCCTGGAATGCCCCATGCCAGGCGCGGACTTGCGTGTGGAATGCCGCCCCACACAGATTTCCCAGGCTTTGCTGAATCTGTTCATCAATGCCCTTGATGCCGTGCAGCCGCTTCAGCAACGCTGGGTGCGCGTGGAATGCTTTGACGATGACGATGCGGTGGTTCTTGCCGTCACTGACAGCGGCGGCGGCATCGCCGCGCCGCTTCGCGCAAACATCTTCAACGAGTTCTATACCACCAAGAACGACGGCGCATCCTGCGGTTTGGGATTGAGCATTTCCCGCGCAATCGTGGAACAGCATGATGGGGTGTTGTTCTTGGACGAAGATGCGCCGCACACCCGCTTCGTCATCCGCCTGCCGAAAACGCAAGCCAAGTCGCGGAAATCAAACCCCTCTGAAGCACACGCGCGGTAGCGGTTCAGCGTTCAATGTCGAACATGTGCATCAGTTCGGCCATGGCGCGGTTGATGGGGGGTGGACCGGGATAGCGCACAAATTCCACATGGCCGTCCATAAACAGGAGATTGCTGCCGCCCGGCACGTGGTTGAAGTGCGACACGATAGAGGCGACGTTGTCCCACATGACGAAAATGCTGCTCTGTGCCCTGGCGCTGGCCGCGGGATTGTTGATGTCGGTGATCAGGAAGCGCTCGATGCCTTCACGCAGGCGATAGACCGTCGTGCTCGCGCCGCCCCCGTTGCCATTGCCGGGCGATACGCGCCGGTCGCTGTCCGTCACCGCAAGAAACGCTGCGTAATCATTCGCCAGGAACGGGTCGCGATGCGACCGCATCATGTCTTCGATCATTTCCACAAACTGGGCGGGGCCTTCGGTGTATTCCGGCGCAGGTTCATTCAGGCCCAGTATTTGCGCCAGCAAACGTAACGCGCCGATGTCCTTTTTGAGAAAGTTGTCGGCAACCCGGTCGAAAACATAGGCCGCATACGTATAACTGGCGTCAATACCCTCCACGCCTTCCTGCCGGTTACCGTCAATGCGCAGGTGCAGGGTGAGGTTGCCGTCGGCGTCGCGGAAGTCGTTGATGCTGTCCATGGGATCGGAGGGACAGAACACGATGGCGGGATCGGTCAGGTATTCGGGGTAGATGGCCGAGACCAACGGCCCAAAGGCGATGCACGGCCGCGGTCCACAACCCAATTCCACCTGTGAGGGCGGGAACCGCTCGCCGGGGGATTCGCCCGAATACATTTTGAAGATCAGCCCCCATTGTTTCAGGTTGTTCGCGCAGGAAGCGCGCCGCGCCGCTTCGCGCGCACGCGCCAGCGCGGGCAACAGTATCGCCGCCAGAATCGCGATAATGGCGATCACGACGAGCAGTTCAATCAGCGTGAAACCTTGCCTCTTCATTCGATATTCCTCCTGTTGCGCTTTTGATCTATCAGTCCCTTCCGCTGCTTTTTTTGTCAATCTCCCGCAAAAACCCCCGTCATTTTGGCAAGCGTCCGTCCTGCGGGCGGCTTGCCCGGATAGCGCAGGAATTCCACATGGCCGTCCATATATAACACATTGGCGCCGCCCGGCGCATGGTTGAAATCCCTGACATTCGTCCGGATATGGTCCCAGATGACGTATATTTCGCTTTGGGCGCGCGCGGACGCGGCGGGGTTATTGATGTCGGTGATTAGAAACCGTTCGATGCCTTCGCGCAGCCGGTACACGATTTCGCCACCCGCGTTGCCATGGTAACCTTGCGGTCCTGAGCAGTTCGGATCCTCATAGAACGGCAGGCGGCGGTCGTCATCCGCCGCCCGCTTGAAGGCATCCGGTCCTTGAAAAGCGGCGCTGGTCAGCGCCCGGATCATTTCTTCCATCACCTGCACATATTGCGCGGGACCCGGTTCTTCCGGGTTTTCGATGTGGTAACCCAGGGCGGCGATGAGAAGCGCCAAGGCGCCCAGGTCCTTCTTGGGGAATTCATCGCCGCAACGGTCGAAGACGAACTGGGCATAAACATAACTCGCGTCAACAGCCTGCACATAGTCGCGCCGTCCCGGACGGTCCTTGATGGCGAAGCGAATCATCCCATCCACATCGGGAAACATATCCAGCCGGTCTCCCGCGTCCGAGGGACAAAACAGGATTGCGGGTTCGGTCAGGTATTCGGGATAAACCGCGTTGAACTCCGGCATGAAGGCAATACAGATGTAGTCTGAACCGCAGCCCATTTCCAACTGCATGGGGGGATACTTTCCGCCGCTCGACTCGCCGCTGTACATTTTCAGCAACAGCCCCCATTGTTTCAGGTTGTTTGCGCACGAAGCGCGCCGTGCTGCCTCGCGCGCCCTCGACAGCGCAGGCAGAAGGATCGCCGCCAGCACCGCGATGATGGCAATCACGACGAGTAACTCGATCAGGGTAAATCCGCGTCCTCTCATGTTTCATTCTCCCTCTATAATGCGAAAACGCACTCTATTGGTTCAACCATTATGATAAAGAAACCCGATAATTTTGTCAAGTAATCATTTCCATGCACCGATTGGTTGCATCAATGTCATCTGATCGGTTTTAGCATTGATGTCTAGTCATGTGTGCTTGAACATGGTACAATAGCGTGCGCGCACCTATTTCACCCTTCCTCCCGGGGAATTGGAGATTTGCAGATTTATGACACAGACCTTGTCACAAGAGATCACAGCCAAACTGACACGCCGTATTCTTGACAACAATTACCGTTCCGGAGAGAAATTGCCGACGGAACGGGAATTGTCACTGGAGTTTGGGGTTACGCGACATGTGGTGCGGGAAGCGCTGAAGCGATTGGAGGCGGTGGGGCTTGTGCGGATACGACAGGGGTCGGGCATTCACGTCGAGAACCTGCAACTGACCGGCGGGATTGAGTTGTTTGAAATCCTGCTCAGACGGGATGATGGGTCCGTAAACTTGGAAGTGTTGCGCGAAATTCTTGAATTCCGCGCTGATATTGCATGCTGTGTGGTGCGCCTGGCGGCGCAACGACGCACCGAGGAGGAAATGCGCGAAATCAGGCGTCTCTTCGGAGCGCTTAGCGGGTCGTCCGACGGACGCCGCGAAGGGGAAAATACCGCCCAACAGTTATTCCGGCTGATAGTGAAGGCGACCCACAACGGTGTTTACGAACTTGTCTTCAACACCCTGGAACGGATTTTTCTCAAGTTGCGCGCAATGATAGACATCCCGATGATGGGCCAGGCAGAGGGCATGGTTTACTTGGCGCGCCTGGTGGAGGCTTTTGAACAACGAGATGGGGAAATGGCGGACTTGTTGGTGACCCGTTACATGGAACGCATGCAGCATAACCTGGAGACTTGGTTTTCCGCCGCGTCGTGAACGCCGCTGTGTCCACAAAGACCCTTCGCACAATGATCGGCAGACAAGGCGGCAGTTCTCACCAGGGCGGCACTGTTGCTGTCACTTTGCCGGACCCACGCAGAAACCGTCCTCAGTCGGGGGTCTTCGCCGCGGCAGGCATGGTAGCCGCCGGAATTGAAGAACTGGATCAGGCGCAGCGGTTCGGAAAGGCTGATCTGGTTGTTCTGATCCTGGTTGGCGCTGTGGTTACTTCCGGCGATGCCAACATATCCGATGTCAATCAGGCCGCCCATGTCCACCGGCGCTTATTGTCGGCGCAACGCTCGCGATGACAGTTCCAGTTGCTGGGGAATGCGTTTGATCGGGCTGACGGGTTGCGGCATTGTCAGTTTTGTAAGCGCATGATAGACGCTTGTGCATTCGTGTTCGCTTAAGTAAGTTCTCAGGGCGTCTATCCGTTGGCGCTTTCCGATGCGGCCGCCGCGGATGCGTCGGCGTCCTTGTCCGCTTCCGCATCGTCCTCGGCGTCTTGCGCGAAAACAGACTGCGACGTGCGCCGGACAGGGGCGGTTTTGCTGATAATCGGCAGGATGGTGTTCAGGTTGGGGAAGCCTTTGAGATAGAGCGAGGCGCCGGCCGTCGCCGCATGTTGTCGGCCCTCGACCGGTTCACCGCCGAAAATGATGACGGGCAGCGTTTCCAATCCCGGCGTGCCCTTGATGATGCGGCAGATTTCATGCGCCGGGAGTTCCTGTTGCGCCGCGCTGAGAATCACGGCGCGTGGCGCATAGGCCGCCACATGATGAAAAAAATCCACCAGCCGCGTGGTCACGGCCATGCGATATTCACTGTGATGGGTCAGTGCCTGCATGGCATCGCCGTCTTCCGCGCTGGGCGAAAAGAGCAGGATGCGCCCCATATTCTCCTCCATCTGTCGATCCGAGGAGAGCATGCGCACCACAAAGAGACCGACGCCGTTGCGCTCGCATTCCGCCGTGTCGAGAAACATGCAGCCATACTCGAATTCCGCAGCGCCCGCCGGCTGCACCCGGCGCACCATGACCGGCAGGCGGTCCACCTGCATGCCGTCCGGCAACGTGAAACTCACCTCGCAGCGCGTGGACACAATCATCGCCACGTTGGTCCGCAGGCAGCAGCCGCCGCCGCTCAAATCCTGAACCACCCCGCGCAACGGCCCCCCGTTTTCGAGATAAATTTCGCACGGCGCGGAAATGCGAATCCGGTCATGACGCCGCAGGCGCACGCGCGACACCTCATCCGGCCAGGACACCCAGATCAGCCGGTCAGATCGCTCCGACAGGTACTGGTTGATCCGCGCGTAGAAACCCCATACCACGCCTTCCCGCATAAAACGCACGGCCGCCGGATGTCTGGTGCGAAAAGCCAGGCCTCCCACGACGTTCGGCCGGTCCAGCATCAGGTATTTCGCCCGCTCCCATCCGCGCACCACTGTCCTATAGCGCTGGGCATTGTTGCTCTTTGGATTGAGGTCCAGGAAAGCCGTCAGGCCAACGTGAAGCGTGTTCTCCAATTCATCGCCATGCACCCGGTCCCCAGTAGGCCCCGCTTTCGCTGCCGTTTCATTCCCCTGTTCCATGCCCGCCTTTCCTCTCACTGAAGGAATCCCGTCCCAATCGCACGCAGCACCCTGAACGGCGATCCAACACCCCGTAAAAACACCATCACCGCACGGCTATTCGTGGGTAATAGCACTTAGTGGCGCATCGTCGCGCCTTTCAGGCGTGACCCCTCAGTTGTTGTTGGTTGTCCCCTCAAACTGTCAAACTAGCATGTATCAAGCATATCCGATAACGGCGAAAAAGTCAATAGTTATTATGGGCAATTCATCGCATTGCTTAACTTTATCATTTTTCATATAGGCAGATATAAAGATGGGGTAAACCACGGATTTGGGGGTCAGGGGGAGAGCCTTTCGGCGCCAATGGGAATGCCCTGCTATGGATCACGCCATGTGTTGTCCCTGTGATAGATGGCTAGTGCAGCGGCGTAGCGCGTCAGGGCATCCGCCGGTGCAATGTTCAATAGAATGTCGGCGGCGGATCTATCCGGCCTTTCCGGCATGGCCTTGGTCGCCACTTCGGTTTCCGGGCGTCCCGCCAACACCCATAAGGCGGGCAGCCGCGCGACGATCACGCGGCGGCGTTGGTCATCGGAAAGCGGCAAGGCCAGCGCCTCCTCAAACAGCGTGTCGGCCTGCGCCGCGGCTTCCGCATCAAACCACATCGCGGGCGCCAGCGGATCAAGACGCTCAGCAGCGACCGCCTTCTCCGCGCACAGGGCGATGTAAGCACGCACATGATCCGAGGCGCGACCGTAATACGCGTCAAGAAAGCGTTCGGTCAGTTCGTCGAGGAACAGGTCGGGGTCCCACAACATGGAAGCATAGAGATAGGAACGCAGCGCGTTGAGTTCGGCCCACTCTGCGCCCGGTTCGTCCGCCAATTGTACATAGACGCCTTTGACCAGGTATTGATCAAATAACCGGATATTTTCCTGAATCGTATGCAGGTTCGGATGGGGTTCCAGCGGGTCACTGCAATTTGCGCCGTAATCCCACACATACAGGGTGCGCGCAATGGCCGCCCAACCCTTCAGGTCCTCCACAAAGGACGCATTGACGGCCGAATCGCGGTCGGAGAGCCGGCGGCGGAAATCGCAGTCTGCCGTACTGATCTGGACAATCACGCCGTCGCGCGGGCGGATGGACACGGGAGGCCTGCGCCACGCGCCCCGCACCAGCGTATGCGCGCGATAACCTGCGCCGGGAAACGCTGTGTCCAATCCCTCGGCCACCCGGTTCACGAGGGTAATCAGCGTCCCCGCCGGGGATTCCCCGGCCTCCTCCATTGCGCGGCACGCCGCGCATTCGCACGCGGCGCCCGCCATGGGCGCGATGCTCCACGTCTTGCGGTGCGGGTCGCGCGCAACACGGTCGCGCCGAGTGGTGAGGTCGGGGTCGGCCCCCGCTATATCAAGCCGAATCATCTTGGTGATTTCCGCCAGCGCGGCCTCGGCGACGTCGGGATTGCTGAGGCATAATTGCGCCGGGCGACCGTCGGGGTCCTTCGCGACGCGTTTGCCGCCAATCAGTGCATAGTATTCGGGGTGTTCCGTGAAGTAGATTTCCGGGGGCAGGAGATCATGCAAGGTTTCCGCGCCGAAGGGGCCGGGGGCGTAGCGGTCCGAAAGGTGATGCGCGCGCCGGTATTCCGAATCCAGCACGACATGCGGACCATATCGCCCCACCTCGCGGTATTGAAAATGGGGTGCATGGCGGAAATCAATCTCCGGGAAGGTGAACCGCAACCGCTCGGGCGCCGTCGCGCCTTCGCAGAGCCATTGCACCCCTGCGAAGCGTTTGAAAAACTCGAAGACCCCGTTCAGCGTCCCCCGGTCCGTTTCCCCCGCAATGATGAGTTGTTTCGCCGCGCCCAGCCGCGCATAGCGCCGACTCGGGCTGAAGGTTTGGACAAGGCAGCCTTCCGCTCCCAAACCTTCCAGCGCCGAGGCGTCCAGCAAATCATCCGTTATCAAATCCGGGCCAATCCAGACATTGATCCGTCCCTCGTTAACTGAACTAATCGTCAACTCGCGGCTTGTGCAGGCCTGCCAATAACGCTGAAACAGTTCCCCCGCTTGTCGGACAATCGCCGACGCATCTTCGGGCACAACGATGTGCATCTCGGAATAGGCCGCCGCCGTGACCCAGCCATCGGCCGGTTGCGCTGATGCCGCCGCGCACACCGTCCAAAGGACCAACGTTGCCGCAACATGGCGATTCCAGAATCTCCGGCGCATCCACGTTTCCTTCAGCATCCCGCCAAACAAATCATCCCGGACGTCTCTGCTGTCCCTGCTGTCCCTGCTGTATCTATCGTCCCTACGGTCCCTGCCGTCCCTGCCGCCCTGGCTGTCTTTGCTGTCCTTGTCGTCCCTGCTGTCCTTGCTATCCTTCAAACAACCCTATGCCGAATCCCGGTGCGCATCTGGTTGCTGCGCCGCCCCATCGCCGCCCGCCGTTCGCCGCCGCTTTTCCACGTAAATGTGCAGCACCGCGATGTCCGCAGAACGCACGCCGGGCACGCGGGCCGCCTGCCCGAAATTGACGG
>CAZLII010000159.1:0-5993 GCA_964559065.1 uncultured Nitrospirales bacterium
GTCGGTACGTTCTGGTACGAGGTCAAGCGGGCCTTGGCCGACGCCATTGACGCGGGCCTGTACGTCAAAAACGAGAGCACACACACCATCGAGCAACCGCACACCAGGGCGCGAATCAGGGCCAAAACCGCCTGGAATGCCGATACGCTGCGTGGCGACTATGCGGACGTGCTGATCCTCGATGAATACCAGTTGATGTGTGAGGACGCCTGGGAATTGGTGGGCGTCCCGATGCTACTGGACAACGACGGGGATGCGGTGTTCATCTACACGCCGCCGTCGCTGAGAATGTCATTCTTCAGCAAAGCGCGGAACCCACGCCACGCCGCAGACCTGTACCGCAAGGCACAGGCCGACACCAGCGGGCGCTGGGCCTGCTTCCATTTCACCTCGCACGACAACCCATACCTGTCGCCAGACGCCCTGCAGGAAATTCGAGAGGACATGACCGCCACCGCGTACCGGCAGGAAATATTGGCCGAGGATGTGGATGACGCGCCGGGCGCACTGTGGCACCGGGACTGGATAGACGCGCACCGCGTCGCGGCGTTGCCAGAGAAGGTCAAGCCCGCCTACACGGTGGTGGCCGTTGACCCCAGCGCGAGCGCCACCGGCGACGCCTGCGGGATTGTGGTGGCGTGCGCGGCCACTGACGGGCATTTCTACGTGCTCGACGACGTGACCCGGCAAGGGCTGCCGGGCGAATGGGTGGCGGCCAGCCTGAGCGCCTATGATCGCTACAAGGCCGACCGGATCATCTATGAGGCCAACCAGGGCGGCGAAATGGTACGCACGCTGTTCAAAATGACGCGCCCAGAAATTCCGATCAGCGCAGTCAATGCCTCGAAGTCGAAGCAGGCGCGCGCGGAACCGATCAGTGTTATGGCCGAAAAAGGCATCCTGCACCACGTCGGCGACCTGGCGCGCCTGGAGGATGAACTGTGCTTGTGGGTGCCTGGCAGTGGCGAGTCGCCGAACCGCTTGGACGCGATGGTATGGGCGGTCACCTACCTGCGCAAGCACGGTGCGCCAAAGGCCGTGAGGGTTTACAGATGAATTCCGTGCTATACTGTTTTGCGAAACCGGAGACCCAGAAGTCATGAAGAACTTGCAAGCCATCATCACGGCCCGCGCCGACAAGTACGCCGCACACACACAGGCTTTTGCCTACTACGATTCCGAGCAGCGCCCGCGCTACATGTCGAAACGGGTTAGTGACTATTTCCGGCAAAACCCGCACTACATCGAGAACTGGATGGCGATTGTCGTGAATGTCGTGATCTCGAAACTCATGCTCGACAGCGTGACGGCCACGGATGAGAACAAGGCCAAATCTTTTACAAAATTATGGCGCACCCTGCAAATGGACAGCATCGCGGACGAAATACATGAGCATCTGGTCATTACAGGCGAGGGTTTCCTGATTGTGGAGCGCGATCCGGAAACGGATGCGGTGCGGGCATTCGCGCAGGACCCGCGCACCGTGGTGGTGTTCTACGATGATGCTGACCCGACGCGCATCACCGAGGCGGCGAAATTCTATGTTGAAGACGGGCGGAAATGGATTATCCATTACACGCCGGAGACATTTATCACCTACGAAGGCCCGCGCATTGATGCGGCGCTTTCAGGCGACACCGGTGCGGCGGATTCCTACAGGCCGCGTAATGATCTCGACGCGCCAAACCCATATGACGGCGCGATCCCAGTGTTTCATTTTCGCAAAAGCCGTCGTGTGATCCGCAGCGAGTTTTATCAGGTGGTATCGCTGCAGGACACCATCAACAAAATGTTCGTGTCGCTCGGCATGACTGCCGAAACTGCCGCGCAAAAACTACGATGGGCGATTACAAACGCAGACGTGTCCAATATGAAGGCCGGGCTGCCCGGTGATGTGGTGGCGTTACCGCCAAACGATGTGGGCGAACAACCCGTCAGTGTTGGCGAATGGAGTGCTGCCGACCTCAAGCAATTTGTCGAGGTCATCAACAATAAAGTCGCTTCCATCGCCAGCATCACCGGGACGCCGTTGCACTATTTCGGCCCGCACGCCGGGGCGTCAATTTCCGGTGAGGCGCTACAAGCACTTGAAAGTCCGCTGGTCGCCAAGGTAGAAAGGTATGCCCGCATTTTGGCTCCGACTTGGGCGCAGGTCGGGGCATTCATGCTGACCTTGGCAGGCATGCAGACCGACACAAACGAGATCACCGTGGTCTACAAAGACCCGCGCACAACGCTGACGCTCTCGCAGGCGACGGCGCGCAAAACCAACGTGGACGCCGGACTGCCGCTTGTGACGCAACTGCGCGATGAGGGATGGACGCAAGAGGAATTGGACCAACTGGCCGAGGACCGGCTGGCCGAAATGCCCGCCCTACAGGAGGCGGAGCAGATTGAGAAAGCCTATGACGTGCTGGCGTCACGGAATGCAAAATTGATCGAGCCGATGCTGGCCACGGCATTACAGGCCATCCGCGACGCAGCCATTGCGGAGATGGCGAAGCCGGAAAACATCGAGCGCATTGGCCGCGCTATTCAACGTGGTGAATGATGCCAACGGAAATTGAGCGCATAGCCGAACAACTCGCCAAGGGCGCGGTGCTGGCCGAGGTATTGAAAAACCTCGAACAGGCACTCATGAACGCCATCTTAGGCGGCGATGAGGCCGCATTCCGTGGCCGGGTTTCCGAAGACGCCCTGGCAAGGGCGCGCGATCTCGCCCATAACGCTGCCGAATCCCTGCTGCGCGACCTTACCGAAGCACAATTAAACACCATCGGCGAAACCATTGCGCAGGCACTCGAAGAGGGCGTGCGGCCACGCGACATCGGGCACCTGCTGGACGAGGTGACTATGCTCGACAGTAACCGCGCACGCGCCTACGAGAATTTCCGCAAGATGTTGGAGAACAGCGATTATAGCGATGCGCAGATCGAGGAGATGCTTCAGCACGAGTACGAGCGGCTGCTACGCGAACGCCGCGAAACCATCGCCAACACGGAGGGCCACTACGCGACCAGCGCGGCGCGACGCCTGGAAGCCGAGGCCGCCGGCAAGGACATGAAGTTGTGGATCGCCCGTGAGGATGAACTGTCGTGTGATGTCTGCTATGAAAACATGGCCGCCGGGCCAATCCCTATTACGGACGTGTTTCCAAGCGGCGACAGCGAGTCGCCCGCGCATCCGAATTGCCGATGCGCAATGACGTATTTCAAGGATTCGCCGCGTGAGCGCGAATACTATGAGAAAAAAACAGCAGAACGAGTGGCCGCAGCGGATGCCGTGCGCGGCGAGGAGGTATGATGGCAAGACCAGTTAAGCGTGGGCGGACACGCCCAGAACCAGATGACATGCGCGATCCGTTGATTACGAGTGACCAGAAGGCGGGTGTGTTGCGGCGCATGTATGATGTGCGTGGTACACTATGCACCGCGCTGGGGCAACTCGATCATGTGCTGGATTTTCTGGAGCGCAGGCCGCGTGTTTCGCCAAAACTGCCGCCGGATGAGGTTGTTGACCTGGACTAGCGGCACCTGTGCTATAATGACGGCGGACATTTGAACAACTGCGGAGACAGCCGGCAATAGTGCCGGTCAACCCCGGTGCGCCCTTTTGGGCGTGGCGGGGTTTTGTTTTGCAAAACAAGGAGCAAAGACAATGGCAGACGATGACACCGGGGCAAAGGGCGGGGCCGGAAACGGCGACGCCGGAGCAACGGGTAAACAGGACAAAGATGAGCGCGCCGCGTGGACGGTTGAGGACTGGACGCGGGAGATAGATAGGCGCGTGAACGAGGCCCAAAAGAAATGGCGGGCCGACATGCAGGCGGCGCTGGCCGCCAAGGACGCGGATGCGGAGAGCAAGATCGCGAAAATGCAGGCCGATTTACGAGAGGCCGAGTCGCGGGCGGCTTTCGGTGAACGCGCACTAGCGGCAGGCGTGATCGACATCGTGGCCGCGTACGCGGTGGCAAAGACGAAGAACATGTTGAACGACGGCGGGTGCGACTTCGATAGACTGAAGCGCGAGCACCCGGCGTTGTTCGCAACAGCAACACGAGCGGATGCGGCCGCAGGCCGACGCGGTGATACCGGCGATGACGGAAAACTGAATATGTCGCGGGTATTGGCCCAGGCGTGCGGCATCCGCTAACAGGAGAAAGTAACGATGCCAGATTATGACGTGAAAATTGCGTCCGGCAATTTGTCTGATGCAATGAAGATGCCGGAGGTTTATGAGCCGATTTTTCAGGCGCTTGTCGAGCAGTCGGCGGCGTTAAGCCTGGCGAAGCGGCTGCCGAACATGAGTGCCGGAACCACGCGCATCAGCGTGCTGGATCAGTTTCCCATTGCGTATTGGCAGGGTACTGGCACGAGCCTGAAGCGCACCACGAACCAGCAGTGGAAAGGCAAATTACTCGTCGCTGAGGAAATCGCATGTATTGTCCCAATTGGGATCAACCTGCTCGAGGACGCGCAGAATATTGACATCTGGGCGGAGGTGCGTCCACGGATCGCCGAGTCCATGGGTGCGTTGATCGATGACGCGGTGTTCCAGGGCACGAACCTGCCGGCCACGTGGCTGACCAATACCGCCGGCTCCTCGGCGAGCATTCTCGCTGCTGCGAGCGCGGCAAGCATGACGGTTACCGAGGGCACCGGTGTTGACCTCTATGATGACGTGTTGGGCGCTGGCGGCATCGTGTCGCTGGTTGAGCAGCAGGGATTCATGGTCAACGGATTCGCCGCACCGATCATCACGCGCGGCAAACTGCGCCATGTGCGTGAAAACCGCACCACGACGGGCGCGGGCCTGCCGATCCTCGTGCGCAACGGTAACGCCTACACGCTTGATGGCGAGCCGATCCTGTTCAGTCGCAACGGTGGCCTTGCACCGGAATCCGCGCTGCTCATCGCGGGCGACTGGAATCAGTTGATCTATTCCATTCGCCGCGAAATGGATGCCAAGGTGTTCACGGAGGCCGTGATCAGCGATGATGATGGCGCGGTGGTGATGAATCTCATGCAGCAGGATATGGTAGCCGTGCGATTCACCATGCGGCTGGGATTCCAAATTGCGAATCCGGTGACGCGCCTGTCGCAAACTGAGGCGACGCGTTACCCGTTTGCAGTCCTGACTCCGGCCATTGGTACCTGAGCATGAGCGCGATCACTGCTGAGCAGATAGCGCGGGTGCGTGCACTCGCGGGCGTGACGGAAACGGAATTCGGCGACATGGCTGTTGAGGCCGTGATCGCCGAATATCCCCGTCACGATGCCAGCGGGCGCGATCCATCTGATGCTGACTGGATGGAAACCTATGATCTGTTCCGGGCGGCGGCGGATATCGTTGACCAACGGGCATCCGCCGTCGCGCTCGAATATGATTTCGATGCGGATGGCGCTAAAATTTCGCGCTCGCAAAAACAAGCGCAACTGCATAAACTGGCCACACGGCTGCGTGCGCGTTCTGCGCCGCGCTGGTATAGGCCGTGCATGGAGGCGGAGCAGTGAGCAGCATTATCGGCGAGGCGGAACTGGAATCCATGCGCGACGCTGCCGTGCATTGTATGCTCGACAAATGCCAGTTGGGTACGCCCACCCTGGAGGGCAGCGGCGATCCGACGGCTGTAACATGGACGTGGAGCAATGATGTCGAATGTGGTTTCGATGCCAGCGCGAGCCGGGAAGTTGCTGACGGCTCGCAAGCCAGCATGACGGATGCCGTGTTGCGACTACCGCTGAATGTGACGGTGCGCTCCGACATGCGCGTGCGCATGACGTATCGGAGTGGCCTGCCTGTGCTACCGGAATATTACGCCGTGCTAGGCGAGCCGCGTCGCGGATTAAGCGCACAGCAGGTTTATTTGCGGCGGCTGACTGGGGAGAGCGTGTTATGAGCATTCGCGTGACACCGAAAACGCCGGATGTTATGGCGGCGGCCACGCGTATGGCAGAGGCTGATCTGGATCGTTTCATGGACAGGTTTGCCGA
>CAZLII010000159.1:6093-8646 GCA_964559065.1 uncultured Nitrospirales bacterium
CCATTGGCGTGGTGCCGATCCGCGAAGGCGTTAACATCCGCGCAGCGGGTGCGTTGACAAACCAGGATTACATCCAGCGACACAACGGAATCAGCGAGATCACCTTCACCTGCTACGATGCGACTGGAGAGGTGTTTGCGCTGGATTCCAGTGTTCTTGAGGATACCGAAAACAAAGGCCTGATGATGCGCACCGCACAGCGCACCTACCGGGCCATGCTGGTGGAGATAGACGGCATACGCGCCGACTATTATCCTCGTGTGGCGCTGTATGTGACTAACGAGCCGGGCGGATTCGGGCCGGGCGACGATGCGGTGAGCAAGTATGAGTTCACCGGCATCGTCACTGCGACCGATGACATCCGCAGTGGCCAGTTGAAAATTCATTATCAACCCGCAGGTACGTGATCATGACAAACGAAATGGAGCGGGCGAGCGTTGAGATCACGCTCGCGGGTAAAACGTACCGCATCGACGAGCCGGTGCGTCGCCGTGCGCGGGCGATGATCACCACGATGGGCGGCGTGCTCCGCCGCATGTTTGAGGCGCAGAATGAGCCGAATGACGTGCTGAAGGGCATGATCATGCTGGGCGCGGTGGATGCCGCGTTGGATTGGCTATACGGCCATTTCGACGATATTCGCGCCGACAAAAAGCACTTGGACGCTGAGGCAACTGAAACCGAGATCATAACGGCATTCAATACTGTCGCGGAGTTTATCGCACGCCCTTTCCCGTTTCAGGTGACGCCAAAAAACAACGCGGCGGCGTCACCCGTGACCGACACGCCGAAAGCCGAATCTACGAGTTGATCATGGCCGAATGGCACATACCATTCGACCACATCGAAAACAACTGGACAGACCGGGAGTTTGCCATGATGGTGGAGCGCTTAGTGGAGCGCAAAAATGCAGAGCGCAAGGCCATGCGGCGCAAGCCCGGTCTGGTTCCATACCTTGAGGGCGCATAATGGCCATTGAAGCGGGCGATGCTGTATGGACGATCCGCGGCGATAACAGCGAGTTGCAGAACGCGCTGAACGAGAGCACTGCCGCTGTTGAGAGCGCATTTAGCACGCTGGAGCAGAACGCCGGTACGCTGGGCAAAGCGTTCGGTGTCATTGGCGCGGCCATCACCGGGGCGCTGGGCGGCACGCTGTACCATTGGGCCAATACCGGCGATGAAATACAAAAGATGGCGTTGCGCACCGGGATCACCACCGAGGCATTGAGCGAATTCCGGCATGTCGCGGAACTTGGCGGTACGTCCCTTGATGCGATGGAAACGGCGATCACGCGCATGAATAGGGGGCTGGGGCAATCGGGTGTTGCGCTACAGGAGGGTACGGAAAAAACCACGCCCATGCTGGATGCGCTGGCGCAACTGGGTATTCGCTATGAGGACATTGCAACGCTTGCGCCTGACCAACAGTTTATGGTGATCGCCGGGGCGCTGTCGCAGTTGTCGGATCAGAATTTGCTAACCGCGCTAACGATGGACATTTTCGGGCGGAGCGGCACGGCATTGTTGCCGATCATCAAACAAGGCACAGAGGCCATTCAGGCGCAGCGCGATGAGGCGCATGCGCTGGGGATCGTCTACAGCCAAGACGCGGCCAATGCCGCCGCCGCATTCAACGACAGCATGACGCGGCTCAAGCACGCCTTCGAGGGCCTGGTGATCGCTATTGGCCCGGTAGTGGCAGAATTGCTGGAAAACCTGATCCCGGCCATCCAAAACGCCATCGTGGGCGTGCGGGAATGGATCGAGGCGCATCCGGAATTAACCCAGTGGCTCGTGACTGTTGGCGGTGCGCTCGGCACCGTGTCGCTCGCGGTTGGCGCGTTTTTGCTGGCCCTGTCGCCCATCATCGCAACCGTAAAATCTGTGGTAGCCGTACTGGGTGTTTTCGCGGGCGCAGGTGCTGGCGGATTAGGCGCTGTCACGACGGCGGTGACTGCCGCCACGGGCGCTATCGGGACTGCGGCGGGCGGGGGCCTGGTGGCGGCGCTGGCGGTGCTTGGTGTGAAACTGGCGCTGATCGCGGGCGCGGGTATGCTGTTGTTTGAGATGTTCCGCAGTTTACAGGAAACCAAAAAAGCCACCGACGAATTGCGCGACAGCACGGAACGCCTAACCAAGGCCGAAGAGGAATATATGATCCGCACCGGCCAGCGTGTCGAAGAGGAAAAACGCGCCGCCGACGCATTAATGCTGGCATGGTACGAATACTATACCGGTAGGAAAGCGGGCGAGCAGGAATTCGCGCAGATGCGCAACTTGCTGCTCAACGAGCAGATCAGCGAGCAAGAGGCCGCCTACATAGTGAGCAGTAACCTCAGCGACAAATTGAAACTGGAATTAGTGACGGCGAATCGTGAGGTGACAAATGAGATTCTCATGGCCTATGGCATTCGTGAGAAAGCCGCCATGGTGAATGCCGATGTTTTAACTGAGACGGCGATCCAATCCGCTTTTGAACAGCGCGATGCGATGGTACAGGCGCACGAAGAGGCGGCACAGGCGGCACAAACCGCGTGGAAGCGCTTCTGGG
>CAZLII010000160.1:0-8604 GCA_964559065.1 uncultured Nitrospirales bacterium
GTTCCGCCGCCGCCGCCGACCGAACGGCTCAGTGGACGCGCAGAGCGGGAACGTCAACGGCGGCTTGCCCGCGTCGCCAGCGATGCGCTGAACCAGTTAATCGAGATGGATGACCTGTATCAACCCGAGCGCTTTCACGGCGTTGACCTTTCAGAGCAAAGTCTCGGCCTGCTTGGGGAAGACCTCACGGGCAATGACCTGCGCCGGCGGAACCTGTCGCTGTTGCAGGATGTGTTCTCCAAGTCATTGACGCCGGACAGAAACATTCCGAGCCGCTTTTTCCATCCGCACGGCGGCCGGGGATGGATTTTTCTGATCACCACCTTTTTCGCGTTTCTGCTGGGTGAAGCCTTCGCGCCGGGATATGCCACGCGCTACTGTGTCGGCAAAAACATTCGCGCCACGCGCATCGGCATTGTGGGCGTGGGCGTGTTTCTGGCCCTGGTCTTTCCCGCCGTGTTGTTTTTCATCGCGTTATTTGCCCGCATCCATTACCCCGACATTGACCCGCAGCAGGCGCTGCCCATGGTGGTCCGCCAACTCAACAACGCCGTCATCAGCGGGCTGATGATCGGCGCGCTGCTCATGGCGGTCATGTCCTCCGCCGATTCGGCGCTCAACTCCGCGACGGCCATTTTCGTCAAGGACCTCTTCGAGCACCAACTCGGCTGGAAGGGCCACGGCGACCGGCGGCTGCTGCAACTTGCGCGGCTGTGCAGCGCGGGCTTGGGCGTTTTTTCCATTCTCATCGCCGTGCTCTGGCCCGACATCATCGGCCTGCTGCTGTTCACCTACCATGTGTGGGCGCCGGCCATCATTGTGCCCGTATGCGTGGGCGCGCTGTCCAAACATCGCTCCCGGCGCATGAACCGCATCATTCTCGCCACGATGATCGCCGGCACTGGCGGCACCCTGTTCTACCGCCTCCCCGTCACGCTGCGCGACACCTTCGATGCTGCGTTCGTTCCCGAACGCCTCTACGCCCTGTGCTCGCAGTTCGACCCGGCCGTCTTCGGCGTCACGCTCTCCCTGCTCTTCTTCACCGGCGCGATCCTGCTTGTGCGCATGCTGTTCGGACCACAGTCCCAAGCCGCATGAATGATGCCCCCAGACCGGTGAGGCTTCGAATAGCGCGCGGGTCAATCTCCGGGAAGGTCATATTCGCAGGGATGCCGGAAACGGGTATACACTGGTGCGGGAGGCAGAATGACGCGCATGGAAGAAAACGACGCCGGCATGGGCCATATTCACGGCATCGCAAACGCGTTCAAGCAGTCACAAATCCTGTTCACGGCGCATGCGGCGGGATTGTTTGATTTCCTGGCGAAGGAGAAAACGGAATCGGCCATTGCGAGGGCGATGGGGTGGTCGCCGCGCGGGACGCGCTTCATGCTGCGCGCCTTGGCGGCGATGCACTTGGTGACGGCGCGCGGTGCACGCTGGCGGAACGCGCCGGCGGCAGCGGCATGCCTGCAATCGGGGGCGCCCAATGATCAGGGGGCCTTTCTGCGGCATACGCGGCGCGGCTGGGACGACTGGGCGCGGCTCGACGCCTGCCTGCGCGGCGGGGCGGCGAAACGCGGACGCCACCGCGCCGATTCGGAAGCCGGGCGGGATTATGTCCGCGCCATGCACGCTATCGCCCTGCGCAACGCGCCGCAATGCGCCGCGCTGGTGGATTGCTCCGGCAAGCGTCGGCTGCTGGACTTGGGCTGCGGCATGGGCGCGTATGCGGCGGCTTTCCTGCAGGCGTGGCCGTCATTGCGCGTCGTGCTGGTGGATACGCGCGCGGTGCTTGCCATGGCGCGGGAATACCTGGCCGCGCGCGGCGTGGCCGACCGCTGCGAATTTGTCGCGGGCGACGCCCGCCGCATCGCGTTGCCCGCCGATCTCGATATCATCTGGATCAGCAATGTGCTGCATGCGTGGGGTCCGGAGGAATGCCGCGCATGCATCGCGCGGTGCTTCGCGGCGCTTCGTCCCGGCGGGGTGCTGTATATCCGCGATTTCCTGGATGACGAAACGCCGGGCGCGGCGGCCTTTCATCCCGTCTTCGGGCTGGACATGATGCTGCATTCCGAATCGGGCGGCTGTTATACGGCGGCGGAAGTCGCCGCGTGGACCCGCGGGGCGGGCTTCAAACAGGGTCGCCTGCTCCGCGCTGGACGCAAGAGCCGCATCTGGACCGCACGAAAACCGTGATCGCGTCAGGCCCGCTCTTTCTGCGCAAGGAGACGGGGGATACGGATGCGGCCCGCAGTCTATTCCTCCTCTTCTTCCTTGTCGGAGTCTTCCTGGGCAGGGGCCTTTCCTGCGAGCGCGGTTTCGATGGCCGCGATCACTTTTTTGCCGTCGGGCTTTGTGGTCGGCGCAAAGCGCGCCACCACCCTGCCCTCGCGGTCCACGAGGAACTTCGCGAAATTCCACTTGATGGAACCGCTGAAGCCCGGATTCGTCTCCTTCGAGGTGAGATAGGCGTAGAGCGGCGCGATATCATCGCCCTTGACGGAAATCTTGGCGAACATGTCAAAGGCCACGTCGTATTTGGTCTGACAGAAGAACTTGATCTCTTCGTTTGTGCCCGGCTCCTGGCCCATGAAGTTGTTGGCGGGGAATCCGAGCACGACAAAGCCCTGCTCCGCGTATTTCTTGTAAACGGCGTTCAAGGCTTCATACTGCGGGGTCAGGCCACAGCGGGACGCCACGTTCACAATCATGGCGACCTTGCCTTTGTAGCGCGACAGGTCCGCCACATTTCCTTCTATGTCTTTCACTTTGAAAGCGTACACACCCATATCCTTGTCCTCCTCTGCGCTGGCGACCAAGGCCGCCCCTGTAACGATCATGATCAGCGTGGTGATCGCCCATGTTGTTTTCATGCCCGCACCCTTTCGTTTGACACTATTCCAAGTTCAGGAAGGTTCCGCATCGTCCGCATAATCCCATCGCACATCTTCACGCTTGTCGTATCGCACGCCCGGCGCGGGCCGCCACCTTTTGCCTTCCGGTGTCACACTCCACCATGAATAAGTTCCGGTTTCGGCGTTGATGGTGTAAATCTTCGCGCCCTTGGGCACTTCGCGTTCGCCGTAGCCGCCATAGCCTGTGGCGCGTCCATAAATCAGATCGATCCCCTCGCAGATGCCGGAGTAATCGTTGACATGGTCGTGACCGCAAATGACGGCGCGAACCGTTCCCAGTTCCTTCAATATGCCAAGGGCCGTTCCGTCTTCCTCCTCCAGACAGACCTTTTCCAATTTTACGCCGGAGGCGATTTTCTGTTCCCAGATGTCATCGTACTGCTTGATCGGGATATGAAACACGGCAAATGCTGGGGGGATGGCATTCATTCCCTCGCGGGCGCGGCGTAATTCGCGCAGCCATTGCTTTTGCTCTTCATGGACGCCGAGGCGAGTCGTGTTCAGGCAGATGAAATCCCACACCGGCGCACCCGCGCTGTTGACGCAGCGCACAAGGTAGTTGCCATTGCCCGCAGCGCCGCGATACAGCGAATGCTTCGCCTGGGTAAACGCTTCGTGGCCTTTAACGTAATCGTCCAACAGATCATGGTTGCCCCAGGTGAAGAACCAGGGCATCCCAAGCGCCTCCAACTTGTCAATGGCGTAGCGCATATACTCCTCGCCGCGCCCTTCGGGATTGTCGTGCCAGAGGTCGCCCGTCACGGCGATCACGTCCGGGGCGTTGATTTCGACCAGGCGCAACAGCGCGGATGCGGTGTCTTCATTCCGGTCTCGGCCCCGGGCGAAATTGAAAAAATGCATGTCCGTGAATTGAAGCAGTTTGATGCGCGTCGGGTCCTTCACCTGAAGCACGGCTTCGCTGACGGCCATCGGGTCGGCGGATTCTTCCGCGCCGGCCGCCCATGGCCGTATCCCGGTCACGCCCAGCGCCAACGCGCCGCCCGTCGTTTTCAAGAATCCCCGACGGTCCATTTTCTTCGCAGCCATAGTGACAACTCCTTACTGCGGTGATGCCTCAATGTCCCTATTCGTAATTGTCATGAAGAACACCGCCGAAAAGCAACCCATTCCCCACGCTGCTGTTCTGGAGTACAGGCTTTAGCCTGCTACAACAGCGTGCGGCCCTGGAAACGCCGCGTTGTCCCGCTCTCTGGTTGTGCTATGATGAGGGTGCATTCGTGTTTGGCAAGAAAGATGTGTTTATGCGCAACATTTACCGACAATTCAAGGGCTTCACGAATCCTTCTGGATTCCCGCGTGCGCGGGAATGACGAACAGATGCCATCCCAAAATGGCGTCTTTATATCTCTGGATTCCCGCGTGCGCGGGAATGACGAATTTCGCTGAACGCCTTATTTTTGCGCGTCATTCCCGCGCACGCGGGAATCCAGAAAAGCAACACCGCGTGTTAAGCGAACACGAATGGATGAGCGTGTGACAACCATCGTTCGAGGAGGGGAATCATGGGCGAGAGTGCATGCAAGCGGCCGGGAATGCAATGGGTCAGCCCGTACCTGGTGGTGCAGGACGTGCGCCGCGCGATTGCGTTCTACGAAGAGGCGTTCGGCCTGAAGGCGCGCATGGTCTATCCGGAATCTGATCCCGACCCGTTTTACGCGGAACTCGACTATGAAGGCATGACCATCATGATCGGGTTGCCGCGCGGCCGCAAGCGCGGCGAGCAGCCGGTGAAAACGCGCGCGGGGTCCAGTCTCTACTGCTACACGCCGGATGTGGACGCGCTGTGTGAACGGGCGCGCGCCGCAGGCGCGAAGGTGGCGATGGAACCGGCGGAACAGTTCTGGGGCGACCGCACCTGCCTGCTGGCCGACCCGGACGGCCATGCCTGGATGTGGGCAACGCATGTGCGCGACTTTGACCCTGTGAAAGACGACGCTTGAGGCGGGCATGACGGCAACGCAGGAACCCGCCCGCATCCGGATCGCAGGCCATGACGGCGTCGCGTTGAATCTTTGGGACTACGGCGGCGCGGGACCGCCGCTCCTGCTCTGTCACTGTACCGGCACGATGGGCCGCATCTGGGACCCGGTCGCAACGCATCTCAGGCGGCGCTTTCATGTGTATGCGCTGGACTCGCGCGGTCACGGCGAGTCGGACAAGCCCACGGAACGCGAGGCATACACCTGGGAAAACTGCGGACGCGATACGCTCAAGGTCGCTGAACATCTACGTGTCGCAGGGGGACTGCTCGCGGCCGGGCATTCCGGCGGCGGAACGCATCTTGTCCATGCCGAACTGCTGCGCCCCGGCACATTCCGGAAGATGGCGCTGCTCGACGCGATTGTCGCGCCGCGCGCGGCATTCACCGGCAAGAATCCCATGTCGCGCATTGCGCGACGCCGTCGCGAGTCCTTTGCCAGCCGCGCCGAGGCGCGCGATCATTTCGCCGCGAAGCCGCCCATGAGCGCCTGGAATGCGGCGGCGCTCGACGCCTATGTCGCGCATGGCCTGGAAGACCGCCCCGACGGGCGGGTCTGGCTCAAGTGTCCGCGCCGCGTCGAGGCGTACTTCTATGAAATGGCGCCGGGTTGCGATGTATTTGAGCATATCCATGAAATTGCCGTGCCGACGCTGCTGGTCACGGCGGAGCACAGCAACGTCGGCTTTCTGCCGCGCATGCAGCGGGAACGGATGCCCGGCGCGCAGATGCAAGTGATCTCCGGCGCAAGCCACTTTTTCCCGCAGGAAGAACCCGAAGCGACGGCGCGCGTTTTGGTGGAATGGTTGTGCGAGAAGGCGGGGAGAAAGGACAACAAGGACATCAAAGACATCAAGGACAGCGCATGAACAGGCGTAATCGGCTGATGGCATCACTACGCGGCGAAGCGGTGGACCGCCCGCCGGTCAATTTCTATGAATTGGACGGCGTGCGTCAGAACCCCGACGACCCGGACCCTTTCAACATCTTCAATCATGTCTCGTGGAAACCGCTGCTCGATTTAACGCTGGAAAAGAGCGACCGCATCGCCATGTGTTTTCCCGACATTGTCGGCGCGGCCCCGGACCCCGCTGCGGATTGCACGCAACAGCGCACGTATTACGACGAAAACGGCAGCCGCTACGTTGAAACGACCATCCGCGCGCCGGGAAGGACGCTGCGATCACTGAACCGGCGTGATCCCGACATTGACACCGTCTGGACGATGGAGCACCTGCTGAAGGATGTCGAGGATTTCAAGGCGTGGAACGCGCTGCCGCAGGCGGATTTTCAGGGAACGATCGACACGGACTCGGTGCTGCAAATTGAGGAGGCCCTCGGCGACAGCGGGATTGTGATGATTGACACGGCGGACCCGCTCTGCGTGGTGGCGGGCCTTTTCGATCTTGGTGTGTTCACGGTGACCGCCGCGACGGAAGAGTCGTTGATGCATGCGGCGCTGGAAAAAGCCGCGCGGCTCATCCAGCCGCGCACGGAGGCGGTGGCGCAGGCGCTGCCGGGCCGCCTGTGGCGCATCTACGGCCCGGAATACGCCACGCCGCCCTACCTGCCGCCGCATCTTTTCGAGGCGTACGCAACGCGCTACGTCACGCCGATGGTCGCGGCCATCCAGCGCCACGGCGGCTTCGCCCGCCTGCATTGTCACGGCCGCATCCGCGACGTGCTGGACCACATCGCGGCGACCGGCTGCATGGCGCTGGACCCCATCGAGCCGCCGCCCCAGGGCGATGTGGAACTGTCGTATGTCCGGCGGCGCTACGGAAAGCAGATGACCCTCTTCGGCAATCTGGAGGTGAGCGACATCGAAACGCTGCCGCCCGACCGCATGGCGGAAAAAGTGCGGCGCGCCCTGCGCGAAGGCACGGAAGGCGAAGGGCGCGGCTTCGTGCTGATGCCCAGCGCCGCGCCCTACGGCAGAATCCTGCCGGACATCACACGCCGCAATTACGAGGTCATCATTGAAACCGTCGAAAAGGGGGGCTGCTAAGCATTTCCATGATCAAGAGGTAAAGGAAGCGGTCGCACCTCCCGTCATGAGCCGTTCCAAGTTCCATCTTTGCAGTTGACTTCCATTTTTTCGGATTCCAGAAAACGTCTTTCTCAGTTTGGATGGCGCCTTTTTCGGGCAACGCCTGGCTCGGTCTCGCGGCGGTGTTTGGTTAAAGCGCCAGACCCATCATAGCGGCGAGTCCACACTGGCCGGGGCGGGGACGGAGACAAGACCTTGGCGCCAGGCGTAGACGAAGAGGGCGACGCCGCGCTGGTAGTTCTTGACGCCTTCTGCGATGCCCTGGGATTTGAGGTAGGAGTCGTACACGCGCCAACTCATTTTGGAGAACCAGTCCACGCGGTAGCGCTGCACGGTGTCGCGAAGGCGCTTGAGATCGTTGCGGGCTTCTTCGGGGAGCCGTTCAATGGCCTCCTTGTGCTGTGCGCCGGGCAGTTGGCGCGCGAGGTCGAGGTAGAGGTTCAGCGCGGCGGCGTATCTGGCGAAGGCGTCATCGGCGCGCAGGCCGGCGGCATAGCCGATGAATTCGGCCTCCTCTTCGCGGCACATGCCGGCGATGTGCGCGAGTTCGTGCGCGCCGGTGGAGACGAACCAAGTGTCGGGGAGCGCGCCGTCCACGTGCGGCTCCAGGGTGAAGGGCGTGCAGATGCCGGAAGTGCCGTTGAACAGGAGCATGCCCCTGGGCGTGGCCTTGACGCGCGGCGGAATCACGGGCGATTTGCCGTCCCATTCCCTGAAGATGTCGCGCATGGCGGCGGCGACCGCCGCAATGGCGCGGTCAGTATTGCGGGCGCTTTCATCGGCGGGCAGGTTGTGTTCCATGACTTCCAGAAGCATGCCGCGGAGTTGTTCGGATTCTTCGGGCGTGATGGCGCTGGTGTCGAGGTTGAGGCGCTGTTCCGGCGTGAGTCGCTGATAGCCCGCGCCCCAGAACACGATGAACCATGTCAGCAGGAAGGGCGTGATCAGAAAGGCCCACTTCGGCCCCCAAATGAATCCGCGCCAGTGGGACATGCCCCAGATGCCGCGCCGCACCGCCCAGTTCACAATCCACAGCACCAGGAAAAGCGACACGCCGCCGAGGACCAGCGCCAACGCCAGGGAAAACGGCGCGCGCGAGGTGATCGGCACGATGATCGCCGTGACCCACCGGTACAGGCCCCGGCTGTAGAAACGGTCCACAAATTCCCCGGCGGGCGGCATGAGAAACCAGCCGATGGAGAATCCCCACAGCGCGATCGCCAGCAGCCAGCCCGCGATGCGCGCACGGACCATGCCCTCGCCTTGTCTTCTCACCCCGTCGCTCATGCCGCATCTCCCCGGCGCGGGGGCATTTCATCTGCGCCGTGTTCGACGTCCCGATTTCCGTGAAAACCGGACCTTGAAGGTTTTTATTTCGTAGGGCCTGATGTAGAACATCGCCTGATTGCCGCGCACGCGGACGGGCGCGTCGTTTTCTTCCATCATATCGCATTCCGTGACGGCGGCGGGAGTTTCGCCGAACGTGACGGTGACATCGCCGCGTTGGCCGCAGGCTTCATAGAGCCGCACGATGACCGCATCGGAATCTTCGGCCTTTTTCACTGCGCTGATGATCACGTTGTCCGCATCCACCGCCGCGAAGGCGGCGACGGGGGGCAGCGCGCCCTTGCCAA
>CAZLII010000161.1:0-8503 GCA_964559065.1 uncultured Nitrospirales bacterium
ATAGTCCCGGATTTCTTCCAGTTCAGGTTCATACATAGACATTTTCCTTCACCGGCGATGCGCATTACAGCGCAAACAGCCGGAACATGTAATAAAAACAAGGCGATGCGAAGAGCAATGCGTCGCATCGGTCCAACACACCGCCATGCCCCGGCAGCAGGTTGCCGGAGTCCTTGACGCCGGCGTCCCGCTTGAGCATGGATTCCACCAAATCGCCGACCTGCCCGGCCACCGACAGCGCCGCCCCGATCACGGCATAGGCCCACAGCGGCCACGGCGGCAGCCCGGGGAGTCCCGCATAGCGCCCGAGGGCATACAGGATCGCCACGCTGGCCACTGCGCCAACCACGCCGCCGATGGCGCCTTCCCAGGTTTTGTTCGGACTGAGGCGGGCCGCGAGTTTGTAGCGGCCCATGGTGCGCCCGGCGAAAAAGGCGCCCGCATCGGAACACATCACCGCAACGCACAGGAACGTGAGCAGGCCCGGTCCCAGTTCGGGCACGCGATGCACCAACACGAAATGCGCCGGCATCCATCCCACGTAAAGCACGCCCAGCGCCGACACCGCCAACCCCTCCACCGACCATGCGCCGCGCAGCAGGTGCGCCCACGCCATCAGGGCCAGTCCCGCAAAGAACACCGCGTTCATCACCACGGGGTCGCCGAGATACGCCGCAAGCATCACCGCCAGACCTGCGGCGGTCCCCGCATTGGCCTCGACATCAATGCTTTTCCTGCGCGCTATGGCGTAGAACTCCCAAAGCCCCACGGCGCACAGCGTCGTAACAAAGAGCAGCAGGAGCGGGGCGCAGGCGGGAATCCACACCAGCGCCGCCAGCAGCGGCACCAGCACTGTCGCCGTCAGAAGCCGCAATAGGACGCTGCCCGCGCTCGCTCTTCTCATGGGCGGCCTCCGAAGCGGCGCGTGCGTCGCTGGTATTCCACGACCGCGTCGCACAGGCATTGCTTGTCGAAATCCGGCCACAGCGTTTCGGGGAAGAGGAACTCTGCGTAGGAAGCCTGCCAGAGCATGAAGTTGCTGATGCGCATCTCGCCGCTGGTGCGGATGAGCAGGTCCACTTCCGGGTGTTCCGGCACATAGAGATGCGCCGCCAGCATGGTCTCATCCACCTCGTCCGGCCGTATCGCGCCGGCCGCCGCTTTCTCGGCGATACGGCGCGCCGCGTCCGCAAGTTCCGCGCGTCCGCCGTAATTCAGGGCGACGCAGACATCCAGCGCCGTGTTGTCTTTGGTCAATTCCAGGCAATAGCGCAAATCATCAGCGGCCTTCCGGGGAAGCCCCTCCCAGCGGCCTATGAAGCGCACGCGGATGTTGTTCTTGTGAATCTCGTTTATCTCTTTGTGGATATACTTGCTCATCAGGCGAAACAGGGCATTGACTTCCGTTTTGGACCGCCGCCAATTCTCCGTGGAGAAGGCGTAGAGACTGAGTGCAGGCACGCCGAGTTCGCGGCAGGCCTCGATGACGGCGCGCACGCCGCGCGCGCCCGCTTCGTGGCCTTCCACGCGCCGCTTGTGGTGCAGTTCCGCCCAGCGGCCGTTGCCGTCCATGATGATGGCGATGTGGCGCGGCAGGCGTGTCATGTCAATGCGCGGGTCGCGTATACGACGTTCGTTCATGCCGCCTCTGCTTGGGTTATGTGCTTCAGAAAGGACAAGGCCGCCGCAGCGCATCGAAATTTCACCAGAAATTCCGTTGGTCTTGGGGCGGCCGTAAGGTATTCAAAGATGGCTAAGCATGGCGCGGCTAGACCTCCATGATGTCGGTTTCTTTGGCCGCGAACGCCTCGTCAATTTTCGCCGTGAACTTGTCAGTCAACTTCTGGACTTCATCCGTCAGATGATGGGCGTCATCTTCGGGGATTTCGCCGTCCTTTTGCGCCTTCTTGATTTCGTCCACCGCGTGGCGGCGGATGTTGCGCACGGCGATTTTGGCCTCTTCGACGTGCTTCTTCGCCACCTTCACCAGGTCCTTGCGGCGCTCTTCCGACAACGGTGGAATGGGCACCCGGATGACGCGGCCGTCATTGGAGGGATTCAATCCAAGGGGAGACGCAAGAATCGCCTTTTCCACGGCGTGCATCTGGCTCTTGTCCCAGAGATCAATGACGATGAGGTGCGGGTCCGGCACGGAGACCGTGCCCAACTGGTTGATCTTCATCTTCGACCCATAGACTTCCACGTCCACCACGTCGAGCAAACCGGCGGTGGCGCGCCCCGTGCGGATGCTGCCCAACTCCTGCTGAAAGGCTTCCACGCTCTTCGCCATTTTTGCTTCGGCTTCCCGGACAATTTTGTGCGGCATGGTTCACGCTCCCTTCACCAACGTGCCAATCTTTTCTCCGCGCAACACTTTAATAATACTCCCCGGGCGGGTGAGATTGAAAACGAGAATGGGCAGGCGGTTTTCGCGGCAAAGCGATACGGCGGTGGCATCCATCACGCCGAGATTTTTCGTCAGCGCCGTGGTGTAGTCCAGTTCCTCGTAACGCTTTGCGTTGGAATTCTTGCGCGGATCGTCGTCATAGACGCCGTCCACATTGGTCGCCTTCATCAGCACATCCGCGCCGATTTCATTGGCGCGCAGGGCCGCCGCCGTATCGGTGGTGAAAAAGGGATTGCCGGTGCCCGCCCCGAAAATCACCACCCGGCCTTTTTCCAGGTGGCGCTGCGCGCGGCGGCGGATATACGGCTCGGCGACAGGGCGCATCTCGATGGCTGTGAGCACGCGCGTGGCCACGCCGCGCTGTTCGAGCGACGCCTGGATCGCCAGCGCGTTGATCACCGTCGCCAGCATGCCCATGTAGTCGCCCGTGGGGCGGTCCAGTCCGGTCTTCGCGCCCGTGATGCCCCGGAAGATGTTGCCGCCGCCCACCACCAGACCAATGTCCACACCCATCGCCCGCGCCTCCGCCACCTCGTCGCAGAAACGCCCCACGGTATCGAAATCTATACCGCCGTTGCCGGAAGGGCCTTGCAGCGCCTCGCCGCTCAACTTCAGCAGAATCCTTCTATACGCCGGTTCCGACACGGACGGCCATCCTCCCCGGTGCTCAGGCCTTCGCTTCAGCCTTTGCCAGTTCCGCCGCCACCTCTTCCGCCAGGTTCGACTGGGGCTTGTCGATCCCCTCGCCCACCTGGAAACGCACAAAGCGGCGGACCGTGATCTTCTCGCCGCATTTCCCGCTCAATTCGGTGGCCAGTTGCTCGATGGACTTCCCTTCGTGTTCAGGACGCACCGACGGCTGTTTGAGCAGGCACACTTCCTCATACCATTTTTTCAGTTTGCCTTCGGCGATTTTCGCGCAAATCTGTTCCGGCTTGCCGGTTTCAGCGGCCTGCTTCATGTAGAGTTGACGCTCCGCTTCAAGCGCGTCCGCCGGCACATCTTCCGGCGCGACCCACCTCGGATTCGCCGAGCAGACCTGGAGGCAAATGGCTTTGGCAAACGCCTGAAACTCCGCGCCGCGCGCCACAAAATCGGTTTCGCAGTTCACTTCCACCAGCACGCCAATCTTGCCGCCCATGTGGATGTAATGGGCGATCATGCCCTCCGCCGCCACCCGGCCCGCGCGCTTGGCCGCCTTGGCAATGCCGCGCTCGCGCAGCCACATCACCGCCTTGTCCATGTCGCCGCCGCTTTCCTGCAACGCCTTCTTGCAGTCCATCATGCCCGCGCCCGTGGCTTCACGCAGGTTCTTTACATCACTCGCTGATATCGTCATGGGGTTGTATGCTCCTTCGTACTGTCAGACCGCTATTCGGTCGCTTCTGCCGCCGCCTCTGCCGGCTCCGGGGTGTCTTCTTCGCGGATGTCGTCCGCTTCCGCTTCCGCTTCTTCTTCATCGCCCGCGTCCGCATCGAGCGGCGCTTCGTCTGCCGCCGCAGATACCGCCTTGCGCGACGTCGCGCGTTCCGGTGTCTCATCGGCGCGCAACTTCTCCGCCTTCATGCGCCCTTCCATCACCGCATCGGCGATGACTGAACAGAAAAGGCTTACAGCGCGGATGGCGTCATCATTGCCGGGGACCGGCAGCGACACCTCATCGGGATCACAGTTCGTGTCCACGATGCCGATGCAGGGAATGCCCAAGCGGTCCGCCTCACGCACCGCAATCTGCTCGCGTTTGGCGTCAATGACAAACAATACGTCCGGCAGGCTTTCCATGTTTTGAATGCCGGACAGGTTCTTCTCCAGTTTTTCCCGGCGCTTGCGCAGGCGGATGGCCTCTTTCTTGCCGTAGCGCTCGATCTTGCCGCTGGATTCCAGTTCCTGCAGGCTCACCAACTCCGCGATGCTCCCGCGCACTGTGCGGAAATTTGTCAGCGTGCCGCCCAACCACCGGTTCGTGACGTAATACATGCCGCACCGCGTCGCCTCGCGCTGCACCGCCTCCTGCGCCTGCCGCTTCGTGCCCACGAAAAGCACCGTGCCCCCCCTCGCGACAGTGTCGCGCACCAGCACATACGCTTTGTACAACTGCCGCAGCGTGTGCTGCAAGTCAATGATGTAGATTCCGTTGCGTTGCCCGAAGATATACCGCGCCATCTTCGGGTGCCAGCGCCGCGTCTGGTGGCCGAAATGGATACCGGCCTCCAGCAATTGGCGCATCGTGACAATCGCCATTCCCAAAACTCCTTTGCATTCGGGTTGTTCCTCGGGGCTCCCAGGCGCACCCGGCCACAGCGCCGGGCACCCGAACCATACACACGGAACCCCTGTGAGATTGAAAAGCGCACTATATTAGCATCTATCCGACCGTCCGCGCAATTTTTGGGCGCTTTTGATCACGGTGCGGCGGTTTCCTCGGCGCCCGTGCGCTGACGCAGCGCGTCGCGGGCGCGCTGATCGAGTTCCATTTCATAGCGGTCGGCATCGGTGAGGTGGCGATCGGTCGCGACGATCAGGTGAAATCCGAAAGACGTCTCGACAACATCACTGAGTTGGCCAATCGGCGCGTTCCAGACATATTCCTCGAATTCCGGGGCAAAGGTCCCCTTCGGGTAATAGTTCAGGTCGCCGCCGCGCGCACGGCTGACCGGGTCATCGGAATAGCGCCTGGCCAGCGTCTCGAAACGCTCCCCCTTCAGGATGCGCTCACGCAGGTCGGAGATAAGGTCCAGGGCGCGGGCGCGGTCCGCCGGGTCCGCCGCATCAAAGGTGACCAGAATGTGTTTGGCGCGCACCATGGAGACGTTGGGGTTGGGCCGTCCGATATACCACAACCCCGCCACCATGATCGCCACCAGCACAACGATGCCGAGCCAGATCACCTTGGTGTAGTCTTTCGGTTCTTCCGCCGGCGGATGTTCCAACGCCATCGCGCAGTGTCCTCCTGCCGTTGGGGAATTGCGCGCGCCGCACTTTCCCCGGGTCCTTCGCGTTCAGCCGATGCTATCCAGCATTCTTCCATAATATGTCATAAAAAACGAAATGTATATATACCCGACAAGCGCCCCCAAACCCAAGAGTATCACCACCCCAAGCACTTTCGCCGCCGCCCGAATCGCAAAATCGGCTTCTTCCAGGTGATATTGCGCCACTTTGGCCAGCGCCATTTCCAGGTTGCCGCTCTGCTCGCCCACCGCCAGCATCTGCCGCGCCATCGGCGTCAGCGTGCCGCAGATGGAAAAGGCGTCCACCAGCGATGCGCCATTGACCACCAGCGGCGCGGCGCGCATCAGATCGCGTTGGATGTACGGGTTGGCGGTGATGGCGGCGGCGTTCGTGATGCAATGCGGCATGTGCATGCCGCTGCCCACCAGCAACGACATGCTCCGGAAAAATCTCGCCAGCGCCAGTTTTCGCACGACGTTGTTGATGGGCCAGACGGCATTCGCCACCGCGCTCCATGCCCACTGCAACACGCCGACCCGCGACATCACGCCCGCCGTTACGATCAGCAACACGAACACGACCATCGCCACAGCCTGAAACCGCAGATAGGACGCCACATAGGCGCTCATGCTGAAGGCGTTTCGGCCCGTAAAGTCAATACTCGACACCAGCCGCAGCGCAAAAGTCCCCAGAAACCATGCTGCCGCCGCCTGAATCCCCGGATAGATCAGCGCGCCCGTGATTTTGCGGCGCATCTCTGTTTGATCCTCATAGTAGTCCGCCAGATCGCGCAGCATCGCGGCCAGTTTGCCGCTCTTGTCGCCGGCGTCCAGCATCTCGATGAAGTACAACGGCAACTGCCGCCAATACGCCCGCGCCGCCTCGCCCAGCGTCGCCCCATCCTGGACCCGGTCGCCCATCTCGCGCAGAATTTGCCGCGTTTCCTTGTCCCGCGTGTTCTGCGCCACCAGTTCCAGCGTTTTCAGGACGGGAATCCCAGCCTCATATGAAGTGGCCAGTTGCCGGCAGACCGGCGCGATTACCTTAGGCGAAATCTGTGGGGAAAAAAGTCGCATGGATTGTGTCGCTTTCGAAAATAAAGGCCACGAACGAATCGCGGCCCCGCCATTCTAACAAAGAAACGCCCCCCACGGCCAACGGGAGAACAGGCCGGGCCGACTTGTCCGGCGCCGCCCGGCAATGACACGCATTGTCAAAGAATAATCTGCTACCATGAATCTCACCAGCGCGGCATGGATTAGGGTGTGCCGGTGGTTTCTGACATGGCGGAAAGGATGGCATGATGAATATGCGCAGACGTGATTTTCTGGTGGGAGCAACGGCGTGCCTTGGTATGTGGACGATGGGAGCAGCGCGGGGTGTTGAACGTGTGGGGCGGAGGCCAAATATTCTGTTCGCGATTGCGGATGATTGGTCATGGCCTCATACGTCGGCGTATGGGGCACGGGAGGTGGCAACGCCCGCGTTTGATCGGGTTGCGCGCGAGGGGTGTTTGTTTTCGAATGCCTTCGTGGCGGCGCCCCAGTGTTCGCCGAACCGGGCGGCATTGTTGACGGGGCGGAATATCTGGCAGATTGAAGAGGCCGGGACTCATGGGAGCGTTTTCCCGGATACGTATCCGGTGTTTCCGGACCTGCTGGAAGCAGCGGGATATGCCATGGGGTTTACGGGGAAAGGTTGGGGACCGGGGGATTGGCAGCGGGGCGGCTGGAAACGGAACCCGGCGGGCGTGGATTTCTCGAGAGCGACGGTGGACGCGAAACCGGCGGATGGGATCAATCCGCGGGATTATGCGGCGGACTTTGTCCGTTTTTTCGAACAGATTGATGACGGCAAGCCGTTTTGTTTCTGGTATGGGGGCCATGAACCGCACCGGCGTTATGAGGAAGGTTCGGGCAGAAAGGCGGGGAAAGATCTTGATCGTATCGAGGCGCCGCCTTTTCTGCCGGATACGGAGACGGTCCGGAGCGACATTGCGGATTACTATGTGGAGGTTGAATGGTTTGACGCGCAGTTGGCAAAGATGCTGTCGAAACTCGAAGCGATGGGCGAACTGGACAATACGGTGGTCGTGGTGACGGGAGATAATGGGATGCCGTTCCCGAGGGCGAAGGCCAATCTCTATGACTATGGCATCCGTGTGCCGCTCGCAATCCGCTGGTCGGAATCCATCGCGTGCGGCCGACATTCAGAGGCGTTGGTGAGTTTTATTGATTTTGCCCCGACGTTTCTCGAGTTGGCGGGCGCGGAGATTCCGGCAAGCATGACGGGACGCAGTCTACTGCCGCTTTTGTCTGGAGCCGATGATGCGGAACCGCAGGACTGTGTGGTCGCAGGTCGTGAGCGGCATACGCATGCGCGGTTTGATAATCTCGGGTATCCGGCGCGCGCCATCCGGACGGCAGACTATCTTTACATTTGGAACATGAAACCGGACCGCTGGCCTGCGGGTGATCCGGGTCCGGATGATGACTGGTATCATGATATTGATGAGTCGCCATCCAAGACGTTCATGATAGACCATAAGGATCAGTTCCCGGACTTGTTTGCGAAGGCCTTTGGCAAGCGTCCGGAGGAAGAACTGTATGCAATCCGGCAGGATCCGGGATGCATGGAGAATCTGGCTGAAAAACCGGAGTTGGCTTCCGTGCGTCAAGGCTTGCGCGAACAGATCAAAACGGTATTGCTACGTCAAGGCGATCCGCGTGTCCTGGGCAAGGGCGATGTGTTTGAAAGTTATCCACGGGTAAGCGGCATGCGGCCGGAGTTGGGCGGATTCGCGAAACGCGGCGAATACAATCCCGCATACACACAGTAATTCAGAGTAATTCAGGGACATACTACGAAATTCTTGTCCAGTAATTCAGGGACAGACTACGAAATTCTTCGTTCATGTCCCGCTATTCCTCGATTGAGATTGTTGGGACGGTAATTCAGGGACAGCCGGCCATAAGGCTTTGCCTCTCCCCTTAACGATGAAAATGAGGAAATTTTCAAGGCACTGTTGTCATTTCGAGTCCCCCACCTCCTTCGGCGGCGATTCACAGAAGAAAGGGGGTTCCCTTTATTCCCTCGTTACACCGCTCCTGCGGTGTAACGCACCACCGCGGCGCTCCCGCGCCG